>NZED01000055.1 GCA_002690325.1 Synechococcus sp. ARS1019 | reverse complement strand
GTTTTGTAGCCAGCCAATGGCGTCTTCGACGACTAATAGCAACTCACCACAGCGGTCAAATTCGAGTTTGTCCTCGAGATAGTGACCACTCACACTGCTTACATGCTCCACCAACCGCATGCGGGTGAGTTGTAGATCGGCCTCTCTTGCCTCCCAATCGGCAAGGCTGCGCCCGAGCGGGGTCAGAGTTTCGAGATTGTCGCGATAGATGCGGTCCCAGGCCGCTTGCTCAATACGTCTACAGCGTTCTTGAACGGTTCCGCTGGCACGCAGTCCAAAATGACGTTCCGCCCGTTGTAGACCGTGTTGTCGGAATGCGGCTAAGCGCTCTGCAAAGGACTGATCAGGTTCGTTTGGTATGCGTTCGAGTTGCTCGAGCGCATCGAGAAGAACCGATCCGATTTGAAGCAACCGTTGACGTGGTTGAGGATCTGTCTGCGCTGGTTCCTGGTTGAGCGCTAAATGCTCTTCAAGTCTGCTGAGCCGCTGATCGAGGGCGGTCCAGTTCTGCTGTCTCCAGCTGTAGCGAATCCCAATCGGCAACACGATCAGCTGGCGCTGATCATCAACCTTGGCCAAATCTTCGAGTGCCCAAAACGCCAGTTGAGCAACGCCAGGTTCGAGTGGGGCCATCTCGCCAGAGAGGTTGTTGGTGGCTCCTTCGGGTGCCACAACCAAGGCATGACGCCCTTGGCTCAAAACCTGTCTGGCCTCTTTCAGAGCAGGGCGATCCAGTCGACCTCGATGGATTGCGATCCCTCCGCATCGTTGCAACAACCAACCAATGACAGGGCCCGCCCAAATTGGGATGCCTCGGTCATAGAGATAACGAAGTTCAATCCGCCTGGGCAAAGGCAAACCGAGCTGTTTGGCCTCCTGCGGCACCCGGTTCCAAAACAGATCCGCCAACACAAGGGGGTCCCTCGCACTGGGATGACGGAACGCCAGCAATAGCGTTGTCTCTCCCCGCTGTTGCGCGCTGAAGGCTCTCGCTAACTGCTCAGCTGCGTTGCCAGGTCTGATCTGGAGTTTCTGCCAGTTCAGAGCGAACGGGATGATTCGTTGCAGCACCGACTGAACGAGGCGGCCTGGTCGTGTTGGCAGGCGTTGTAAGGCCGGTCGGGCCGTGAGAATCGTGGTGCGCGGCACACCGTCAACCAAGATTTCCGCCAGTCTGATGGGCGATTGCAGCTTTGGTTGCTGTGGTCCTGAGAGACTCAGCGGATGGACTTAATTCTCGAGCCCCTCGCCCATGACTTCATGGTTAGGGCGCTGTTGGTCAGTGCTCTTGTCGGGGGTGTCTGTGGCTTGTTGTCTTGCTACATGACGCTCAAGGGATGGGCCTTGATGGGTGATGCGGTGTCGCACGCCGTTTTGCCTGGTGTGGTGGTGGCCTATGCACTGGGGCTTCCCTTCTCTTTGGGTGCATTTGTGTTTGGTGTTGGTTCTGTGGCCGCGATTGGATTTGTCAAACAAAAATCGCGTGTCAAAGAAGACACTGTGATTGGCCTTGTTTTTACTGGCTTTTTTGCTTTAGGGCTTGTTTTGGTGTCTAAAACACGTAGCAACATTGATTTAACTCATATTTTGTTTGGCAATGTACTGGGGATCAATGCCGGTGATATTCATCAAACCTTAGTGATTTCGCTTCTGGTCTTGTCTTTGTTATTAATATTTCGACGAGATTTGATGTTGTTTTGCTTTGATCCCACCCATGCGCGATCCATTGGGATCAATACGGGACTCCTTCATTACATGCTTTTAGGCTTGCTTTCCCTGGCGGCAGTTGCAGGATTGCAAACGGTGGGCATTATTCTTGTGGTCGCAATGTTGGTCACTCCAGGGGCAACTGCTTATTTGCTAACGGATCGATTTGACCGCATGACTGTGTTAGCAGTGCTCAGTAGCGTGCTTTCAAGTGTGATGGGTGTTTTTATTAGGTATTGGACCGATAGCTCAACGGCTGGTTGTATCGTTCTTGCTCAGACAGCACAATTTTTGCTCGCTTTTCTCTTTGCACCACAACACGGTGTCCTGAGGAATTTTAAGTCTTAAAGCGATCTACGCTCTTTGTCTTTGCGTTTGACCAACAAGCAGCGCTATTACACACAGCACACCGATCAACGGACCAGGCGGCAAATCTGCNGCAATGGANAGACCGATACCACCAGCACAAAGCAANAANCCTGTNGCTGATGACCGAACCATNAGTTGCTTGAGAGTGCTGCTTTTTTCGATGTGAATCAAGGTTGGTGCGCACAGGAGACCAATAACNAGCACGATTCCGACCGCTGTAATNGCACTGATGATGACCAGCCCAGCGATGATTGTTGTGATGAGGCGGAGTTGGGCAACAGGTCGTTTTGCTGCCAAAGCGCCTTCTTGATCCACACCGATGAACACTAAATCTCGATAACGACTCACCATCAGCACCGTGAGAGTNACCGTTGCGATGGCGGTGCGAACGAGGTCCGTGGTCGTCGCTGCGAGAAGGTCNCCAAACAGGAGTGTTTCGAGGTCGACCCGGGCTTCTAAAAGAGGAACAAGCAGAACACCAAGGGCGGTAAATCCAGCGAGGACGGTGTTCATGGCACCTTCTTCGCGCCCCTTGAATCGTTGATTGAGCCGTTCTGCCAAAACAGCTCCAAGCAATCCACTGATNAANCCNCCGATGGTTGGATCAAGCTCAAGTGCGAGTGCGATAACAAGGCCTGGCAGCACGCAATGAGCNAGCAGGTTCGCNAGNAGAATTCTGCGTTGTGTNATTAATAAAGCACCAGTGGCTGGACAGATCAGGCCGATCAACAGAGACATGATCAGTGGAATGAGCCACCAAATTTCAGCTTCAACCACAACACGTGCTCCCCATCATGCAGGTCATGTCTGTGAGCTTTCCTCGCACATCGTCCGGAGTTCCGTTCGCCAAAATCTCCCCATCGAGAACGACAACTTGGTCGTAGCTATCTAAAGCACTCCCCCAGTCGTGACTACTAACCAGCAAAGTTTGACCAGATTGCGCTTGTTCACGCATGACTTGAAGAAGATGGGTGCGCGTCGGTGGGTCAATCGCGCTGCATGGTTCATCAAGNAGCAAAATCCCTGCCTGTTGCATCAGGGCTCTGGCTAAGAGGACACGTTGCTGCTGACCACCGGACAGCTGGTTCAAACGGCGTTGACCCATGTCCCGTAAACCCACTCGCTCCAGTAACTCATCGGCATTGGCTGGAGCAGTGTTGTCTCGCCTGGCTAGGTCCCCCAATTGCACCATTTGAGCAACCGTGATTGGGAATGTCCAATCAATCTCTGCCCGTTGGGGCATTAGTGCCATCCTGCAATCACAGTCAACAGTTCCACTTGTTTTGCGGAGGCGCCCCTCTAGAAGGTGCAGCAGGGTTGACTTGCCTGCTCCATTTGGACCGACGAGAGCCGTTAAAGAACCAGGCTCCAAATTGATGGAGACATTCTGGACGATTGATTTATCGCCAAACCTGAAGGAAATATTTTGAGCACGCAGATGTGTGCTGCTCCTTGAAGGGGTTTTAGTCACAGGGATGTCTTGATCACTCCATTTTGTTGTCGAGAGGTGTTGCGGGAAACAGAGCTCATGCAAAAATGATAATCATTCTCAATGACTTGGCTCTGCCTGTGTCTGGTTTTCGTTGCGGTGCAGCTACGTTGCTGCTGTGTTTGTCGGCTGCCCATCTTCCCGCTGAGGCCTCTCAGCCCAATGTGGTTGCTGTCGATGGAACGCTTTGTGACCTCACGCGAACTTTGGCGGGTTCTGCGGCCAAAGTCACCTGTTTGATCCCTCCTGGTGGGGACCCCCATGGTTATCAGCTGAAACCCAGTGACCGTCAGGCGCTTTCGAAGGCGGCTTTAGTGGTGCATATCGGTTTCAATCTGACCCCTTCCGCCAAGAAAATCACAGCCCCTGGTCCGGTTTTGGCGGTTGGGGAATTGGCGTTACCCAACTACCGAGGAAATGATCCTCATGTTTGGCACGATCCAGTCAACAGCTCTGCCATCGTTTCAGTGCTTGCGCGTCAGTTGTCTGACGTTGTTTCAGCAAGTGACCGACCAGCCCTTGCTGCTCGCGCTAGCCAATCCAAAGCTGTCTTTGACTCTCTGAATGGCTGGGCTAGTCAACAATTTGGTTCGCTCCCTGCTGCGCAACGCGTCTTAGTGACAGATCACCAGACCTATAGCCATTTGGCGAGTCGTTACGGCCTAGAGGAAATTGCAATGCTGGATAGCTACAGCACTGGCGGTGTTTTAAAACCATCCAGTCTTCGAACGATTACTTCAGCGGTGAAGGCCTCTGGGGCAAAAACAATCTTTCCTCCGTCCCTACCGGCAAATAAAACGTTGAAGAGAATTAGTCGTTCCACTGGCTTACCAATCTCGACAACTCCGCTTTATGGAGAAGGTGTTGGTGCAGGTATGACAGCTATCTCTACCTCAGTCAAAAATATTTGTACCATGGTTAATGGCCAGGGAGGGAATTGCGACCGTTCAGCAGGTAATTCACTCTCAAATCGTTGGTCAGCAATACGATAATTTTTAGTCTCTCCTCCGTTCTCGTTTTTCCTCTTCCCTTTCATCATGTCTCGTTCACGTCTTCTTGTTCTTTCGCTGCTTCTCGCTCCTTTTCTGACGACTCCCTCTGTATTGGCGCATGGCTCCCATGGCGGCGGTGGAAAGGAGGCTCTTGAAGCTGGAGAGTTTGATTTCACACCCGTGATCACTCTCGAAGCCCATGGTGGATTTGATACCAACCTTGAGGATGATCCCAAGCACTATGCGATTGATGGATTGTTCGGTGGCGTTTTTGAGTGGGGGTTAGGCAACGGAGCCAGTTTGTCGATTGAGGCCGCTGTTGGCCCTGCCCTCGTTTGGGGTGAGGCTGAACATTTCTATGGCAAGGTTCATACCGATGACCATGGAGATCATGGTCATGGAGATGAGGTCCACGATGATCATGACGACCATGATGATCATGCTGAAGACCATCATGACGACCATGATGATCACGATCATGACCATGATCACGACCACAAAGGCCACCACAGAAGCGCTCGAAGTCGCCGCGATAGCCATGACGATCACGGTCATGATGAGCATGGTCATGACGAGCATGGCCATGACGAGCACGGGCATGATGCTCATGCACATAGCCATGACACGGATTTCAAGCGAACGGACGTTAAGGGCTACTTACAAGTGCGTTATGCCCCGAATGATCGGCTTGATTTAGCGTTGTCTTGGCTGCCTTATTGGGTCACCGAAGACGAAGGTGATGATGTTGAAGGTCTCAAAAATGAACTCAGCGCAAAATTAACTTGGGCTTTGGGTGATGGAGATGTNAACTTTGGCCTAGGCGATGGTCTTGAGGATCTTGTTGACGGTGTTTATGTCTCTGTTGACCATCGTCAGGGATGGGAATCCGATGGGGTTTGGATTGGTAACTACACAGATCCACGTGTTGGTGTGGGCTTCAAAGTTGGTTCCGATGAAATCAACATCAAATTTGAAGCCGGCCCGCGTTTTTACACTCCTGGAAGCTATTCAGGCTTAGATCAGCGCACGGACTTCGCTGGTGAAGTTGAAGTGTCCGTACCCGTTGGTGATGCACTGTTGTTCGCACATTGGCAGCCTGTGTACACACCTGATGATTCATCGGGTTGGGGTGAAGGCTGGCAGCATCATGTTGGTACTGGTGTAACTTTCAGCTTCTAAGAGAACGAAGCCGTAAAGAAAAATTAATTGCTTGTTCATCNTTCTTTACGGCTTTTTCNTCGTTTTTGGGGAAAAATTTCTAGAAGTCGCTAATATATAGGAGTCTATTCTGCTCATTTTGAACAATTCTGAATTGGACCCACAGATTGGAACTTGGTCCCGAGTGGTAAAGAGGGATCGTCCGAGCGAATCTAAGCGTTTTCATTACGAGTGGTGTTTTGACGACGGTCAATGTGGTTTTGTTGTTCACAAAAAGAATGGCAAAGGATATAAAATGTTTCTTGACTCTAATGAGGATGGAATCTTTGATTCTTCCGATGAGTTGATTGTCAAAGGTCCGTTTAAAGAAGGCTTTGAAAGTGTTAAGCCGGGTCGCCTTCTTGGCAAAGAAGACGAAGGAATTATTACCGCTGAGCCTTACTCAGCTGAGGATCATGAAGGTCATGACCATGGACACGATCATGAGGGCCATGACCACGACCATGACCATGACCATGGGCATCATGACAAGGTCGAGGCCAAGGGTATTAATGGGCTTGGTATTCAGCACATGAGTTTTCTCAATACTGATTTGGAGCAAGTTCTCCATGATCACGGAGATGCTCATAATGCGCATCACGAAGGAATGATGTGATTGTCGTTGCTAGCTAGCAAAATTTAGCCACCTTTGGTTAGCCAAAGGTGGCATTTTTTTTGTTATGGACTAAGCCATTGTGCTTCAACGATATTTGTTGATAGCTGCTCTTTCCATCGCAAATGTGTTGCATCCATCATCCCTACTTGTGAACTTGATTCTCCGTTTTTGATCACAGTTAGTAGTAAGCGGTTACTCACTGAATCAAATTGGATTGGTGTTCCCCCCTTGATCGACCATGGAGACAGGTTGTTGCGCTTGAGAATCTTGCCTTCAGCATTGATCAAGATGATTTCGTGTTCTCCACGATTGCGTTGCCAGCGACCCAACACGGCCCAGATATGATCGCCATTGCCATTGCAGGCGACTCCGAGCACAGCTTGAGTTCCCAGCCATAGTTGTTTTGGTGCGATTCCAGGAATCACGAGTTCAATAGATCGGCGGTAGTCGGGCCAATGTCGAATCAAGATGGCCCGGCCAGAGGCTGGACAGAATGCTCCAAGTTCTCGACTTCCCGGAAGCGCTTGTTGCCTTTGTTTGTTATTGACTAGAGCACGCAGATTGAGGCTGTCGTAACTTGGAACGACCATGCCCCCACCCGGTGGTAAGAGGGAAATAGGACCGGATGTTGAAACGTCAAGGGATCGTTTTGATCCATCCTGACGAATCAAGGTCACCCGTTCGCTGTCTGGCTGCAATCCTCCGCTTTGCACCAGGAGATCACCTTGAAGATTGCTGCTGAGGTGACCGAATAGCACTGGCTGTTCACTAAGCGATTCCAGTTGGAGTGGTTGCGGGGCTTGAATCGCGCTGAACTCCCGGTTGAGATTTGATGTCCTGAGTCGTCTCAGCCAAATCCGTTCTCGACCACTGTCATCACTGCTGACCATCGCAATTCCTTGTCCATTTCCAAGCGGAACAAGGTTTGTGATCTGAGGCCAAATCGGGCTTAAGGGCCTCCATTCACCTGCACGATCCAATAGTTGAACTTGTTGACCGTTGTGGAGGTCGCGCACTACGAGCAGCCATGGACGTGGATCCCACCACCAACGTTGTTGGCGAAATTGGATTCCGCGTTGATCTGTCCCGTTTAGATCTATTCCTATTGGAGTATTACTTGATATTGTCTCTTCAATAATGAGGCGCAGTTGGTTATTCTCACCCAGCCATCGGTGACTAACTTCTGGTTTTACGGCGGTACGTTCAGCAAGATCTTGGCGATCCATTGGTCGGCTGAACCGCAGATCCAGTGCTGCACGACCGGACTGAATGAGCTGTGTTTTGATTTCGATCAGTCGTGGGGGTCTGCGTAACAGCAGTTGCTGTTGAACGAGGACGGTACTTGTTGCGATTGCCAGAAACGTGATCAGTCGTTTGGTCATGGCTCGAGCGGTCGTTCTGGCCGTTCGATGTTTTGGATCCTGTCAGGCCTCACCACGGCGATGCGCTGTCCTTCAATGCTTTTGACAGCCATGGTGCCGCTGATCTCAAGCCACTGGTTTGTTTTTGGTTCTTGTCCGTCTGGCCATTCAACGGGCAATCCGGCTGGAGTGGCGTCGGCAAGGCAACAGCGAACCGTAAGCCGTGCAATCCATGGTGGTCCTTTTTGTTGTTCCCACACGAACCCACTGATATTCACTGGATTTCCCTCAACCAAATCAGGATCTGTTTGGCTGCGCAATAGACGCACCCATTCGGTCAATGTGCGCTGTTCAGGGGGAAGCACAAACGCAAGATCGGGAGGTTCTGGCAATGCTTGAGGGCGGTTCCCGGCGAGATCACTAAAGGATGGGTTGGGGGGAATTAATAACACCGCCACAGCAATGATGCCGCTGGATATCCAGGGCCAGGACAGTCGTTCAGTTTTGTTGCGTTTCCGAGTTGCGAGGACGACCCCTGCAATCACCAGAGCGATTCCCGACGCTGCCACCAGGCCATGGAACACACTTCTCATCAAGAGATCGACACGTCCAGAGACCACGCTCCAGAGCACGATCCATCCCCAGAGAATCAGCAACAGTCCTCGAATCATGTCAACTGCCTCAAATCAACCAAAAATTCACCCACTGACCGATTAATAAGACCCCCACACTTGCCGCCAAGGCCGTCAGTGCAATCGCTCTTGGTCTCATCAGCACTGTGAACAGTCCCGCCAATTTCAAATCAACAACCGGTCCGAGCAACAGAAATCCCAACAACGCTCCAGGAGTGACAGTTGAAGCAAAACCCAGTGCAAGAAAGGCGTCCACACTTGAACACACTGAAACGACGACTGCCAGAAGCATCAGAGCGAGGATTGATGCTGTCGGCGCTGTTCCAATGGCGAGGAGCCAACTTCGCGGCAACCAGGTTTGAACAAGGGCAGCGATGCCACATCCCAAAATCAACAAAGCGAGAAGGCTGAGAAATTCGCGGCTGCTTTGCTCGAGAACATCAATCCCCGATGGCTTCGAAGTTGTTGTGATCGCCTGTGGTGTGGCCTTTGCGCCAATCAACCCTGTACTGCGCTCGAGCAAGCCGATTCGGCTTAACGGTTGATTCATCCGACGCTCACTCAACAGAACCCTGTCGAGAAGGTCGTGTTCAGGCAGTTGTACGAGCAGCAAACTCAGCAGGACTGCCAGGACAAAGGCCCCCAGTGGTCGTGCAATCAACAACCAGTGTTGATCAGGGAAGGCAGCCCAGGTGCTGGCCAGAACAATGGGATTGAGCACTGGTGCAGCAAAGAGAAACCCAAAGGCTGTGCCCATGGGTGCTCCGCTGGCTAACAGTCTTCTCGCAACGGGCACATTCCCGCATTCACAGGCAGGTAGTGCGAACCCCATCAGTGCGCCGACAATCGGCGCGAGCAAGGGATGGCTGGGGAGTCGGCGGACCCAAGCGGATTGGGGCACCAGCCAACGCGCCAATCCTGCGATGGTCACACCTAATAGCAGAAAAGGGATGGCTTCCAGTAACAACCCCTGAAAAATGGCCCAAGCAGTGGAGAGGCTCTCCAAGACGCAACAACATCAGGGTGTGGAACAGGACCAGCATCGCGTGCTTTGAGTGGTTTGGTGGAGAACATTTCTTTTTTCTCGAGCTGATTGAGCTTTTCGTCACCTGACGTGAAAGCTACTCAGTTGTTTCTCAGGAAAGCATCTGTTTTTAATCAGATTATCTTTGAACAATTCTGCAACTATAAACATCTAAAATTTGCGCCTGTTCGCTTTCTGCATATGATTTTGACCTATCTTCCGAATCAGTTGAGTGCAGATATGCTTGCCGGCATTTTGAATCAAGCATTTATTAAAAGCGAGGTCGTCAAGAAAGATGATAGTTGCGAATTTGTTAACTTTTCCATGAATAATATTGTGTGTTCCATGTCCGTCTTAGGAAATACGATTCAAATGAATCATGTTATTCATTCTGATCTGGGTGCTGACCTAC
The DNA here is from genome assembly GCA_002690325.1 of Synechococcus sp. ARS1019. Taxonomy (GTDB): domain Bacteria; phylum Cyanobacteriota; class Cyanobacteriia; order PCC-6307; family Cyanobiaceae; genus Parasynechococcus. The sequence goes on along the minus strand of NZED01000055.1, from coordinate 11,938 downwards.
AAGCCGTTAAGAAGATTGTTGACCATATTAATGATTCGATAATACACTCAAAGTATGTGGGAATGACTGATCAAGGGTCGCATCTGATTGCATTTCATCATTCTCACTGGATCCCAGAAGATGAGACCATCTCTGCGGGGTATATTGTTAAACTCGCGAGGTCTTTTATCTCTTTTCAGGAAAAGCATCTTGCACAATGGAGTTCGACTGTGAAAAGGGCTCTTCATGCGTAAACCATTCAGGGAAGATAGTTATCTCGCTTTTTATAGCAATATCTCAGAGCCAAGATCGATGTAGCCTTTGATTCGAGCAACTTCGTAGTCGTCTTTTCCCCAGATAAATGTTTTACCATTTTGAAAATCCCATTGCAGTCCATTCTTAAGCCCGCTACTGTCTATCTTGTCTTCTAGAGGATTGAAGTCTTGGATGACCGACCAGTATCCATCTTTGATTACAAAAGTGTCATGGCCTTGTCCGCCTTTTAGCTTGCTGATTCTCCACGACCGATTGATTCCTGGGTCAATAATATCGTCACCGGCTTTGCCATTGATCTTGTCGCCGTTTCCGTGGCCAAGTATTATATCGTTGTCGTCACTTCCATTTAATTGATTTTTTTGGCGATTCCCTTCGATCAAGTTAAATCCCTGTGGTTTTTGATCATCCACATGTCCTGAATTCGGATTTAATGAATTCGTTGAGTCGTCTTCTTCTCCCCAGATTGTTTGTAAAGCATTGATATCCGCGTCTGAGAACCAGGTGTCCCAACCATCTGGACTTTCGTTGTATGACATTACAGTGTCATCTGTATTGAATTCAGGGTCAAACGGTCGTTCGTGAGGATGTGAAAGGCCGAGTCCATGGCCGATCTCATGGATAATCGTGTTGGCATCAAATTCACTAAGGTCATCGCCACCACCATTTCTCCAATAAATGTCAAAGTAAGAGTTTGATCCGGATCCTTGAGGGTTGACTTCACCAACGGTGTCTCTGTCCCATTCGCTGTAATCNCTCAATGCATAGATATCGAATACGGAGTTGTCCCAGCTGTTGAGTTCTTGAAAATCAAGATCGAGTATTGGATCAAGTTTAATGAAAATGTCGCGTATAAAAGCTATTGCCTCGTCCGAATGTTGAGTTGTCTCNCCCTGACTTCCATCGTCAAAGGTNATTGATCCCACATCTTGATAAATGAAATAACCTAAATTCTCATTGTCTTCACCAAGAGCGTNCCNTGCATGGCTCGTTAAGCCNTTGCTGATGAGNTGGTCAGNCGAAAGTCCCATGATGGATNGCTGTGATTGCTCCTGTCATGTCAAGAAACTATTTCACGGACTTGCAAATAGCTTTGATCTCCGTCCTCAACGGCTGTGATTTTGGTCACGAGAATTTGTCGGTGTATTAGTCGATCAGCCCACGCTTGATCAGTGGTTGCAGATCGATTAATTGCAGCCCTTCTTTGCTCTGCTGAACAGTCCCCTTTTCTTTGAGCTTGGTCAGAGTCCGAGAGGCTGTTTCTCGCGCAAGCCCTGCAAGTGTGCTGATCTCCCTTCGCACGAAGTCTGGAATAATTGCTGTCGGATCATTCGTTCCAGATATTTTGCAGGCCACATAAGCCATCGCATTGAGAAAACGCGTTGTTGCGTCCCTNCTTTGTAGGGCAAATCTCCGATTCAGNTCTCGNAGTCTTGTTGCTTCTAGGCGTGCAATATCAAGTGTGAACTCAGCATTGCTTTTCAGTGTGTGCGCTACGGGCTGGCCTGGGAGTTTAATCAGTTGCACGNTTGTGATNGCGACGACATCGGCGGATCGTGTNCCGCCATCGACAACTGAGAGTTCTCCAAAAACATCGCCCTTTCCAAGAATACAAAAAACAATTTCTTCCCCATCTTCATTGAATGTTCTTACCTTTGCCAATCCATCAACTAGGACAAACATGGATTCACCCCAGTCATGTTCCATCGTCAACACTTGTTCTGGCTCATGCTCACTTGAAAAAACTTTGCTGGTGATTAATGCAGCCTCCTCTTCAGTGAGCGCCTTGAATAGTGGAATGCTCTTCAGATTGGCAGAACTGAAATCCTTCAAGACGACTTAGCAAGCCCTACTTGGCATTTTGTCAGCCGTTGCTTGAGCGACGTCGCATGATTTGAACTTATTTGCTTTTGAATGGGTTCATGCTGCCCTTCAGAATCGTCAGCGATGACAGGGCTGTGATGTGGGCTGGCACTTCTGGGTGGATCGTGGCGGTACCTTCACGGATTTGATTGGTTGTGACCCCAGCGGTCGTCTACACGTCCGCAAGGTCTTATCCGAAGGCAGTGGACGTGATCCGGCTGTCGCAGCCATGTGCGATTGCTTGGGGCTTTCTGTTGACAGCGACCTACCCAACCATCTGATCGATCATGTTCGGCTTGGCACCACGGTGGCCACCAATGCCTTGCTTGAAGGCTGTGGCAAGCCGCAGGTTCTCCTAACGACGACTGGTCTGGCTGATCTCCTACGAATCGGAGATCAGCACCGCAACGAACTCTTTGCTCTTGAACAGCACTCTGCTCCATTTCTTGCGCTTGAGGTGCTGGAAGTCCCCGGTCGCCTGGCAGCCGATGGTCAGGAGGTGGAGGCTTTCAGTTGTCCTCCTGGCTTGCGTCAACAGCTGACTGCCATCCGTGATGGCGGGGTTCGTCATGCGGTTGTTGCCTTTTTGCATGCCCATGCCAATCCGTCGCATGAGCAGGACTGTGCTGCTGTTTTGCGGGAACTCGGTTTTTCCCAAGTGGTTTGTTCCCACGACGTCAGTGCCATGCCGAGGCTGGTGCCCAGAGGTCAGACCGCACTGGTTGAAGGGGCTGTTGCGCCTGTATTGCAGGGTTACCTCGATCAGGTGCAGCAGGCCCTGGGCGTGGGCACCCCTTTGCGGGTCATGACCTCCAGTGGGGCTTTGCAGGATCCCCGTTCGTTATTGGCCAAGGACACGATTTTGTCCGGTCCTGCCGCCGGAATGGTTGGAGCGATCGCTGCTGCACGATCGGCTGGCTTGATTGAAGTTCCCGTGCTCGGGTTCGATATGGGAGGCACCTCGACTGATGTCTTCTGTGTGGGGACCGCAGACGATTCCGCTTTGCGTCAGCTTCAGGAGACCACCGAGATTGCTGGTCTTCAGCTGCTATCCCCCCGCCTACCGATCGCCACGGTTGCAGCTGGTGGTGGGTCCGTTTTGAGTTGTGACCAGGACCATCTGCAGGTCGGGCCGACGTCAGCGGGTGCGCGACCCGGTCCAGCTTGCTACCGCGCTGGTGGGCCTCTCACCATCACCGACGCGAATCTCCTTTTGGGACGTTTGCAGTTGGATCGGTTTCCTGCCGTGTTCGGAGCCAACGGTGATCAGAGGCCTGACCTTGCTGTTGTCCAACAAAACTTTGCCCGTCTGGCATCTCGTCTCCATCAATCTTCTGAGGATGTGGCGGAAGGTGCCCTTCAGCTGGCGATTGAGCGGATGGCAGATGCGATCCGACGTGTTTCGCTGCATCGCGGTCAAGATATTTCAGGGGGTGTCTTGGTGGCCTACGGCGGTGCTGGAGGGCAGCACGCCTGCCGTTTGGCTCAGGAGCTTGGGCTGACCACGGTCCTGTTTCATCCAATGGCCGGTGTTCTGTCCGCTTATGGCATGGGTCAGGCTCGCCAACGCCGTCGAGCGCAGCAACATCTCGGAACAACCTTGACGTCTGAGTTGCTTCAGGAACTTCCGGCGCGGGTGTTGTCGTTGGAGCAGCACGTTCGCGATGGCTTGAATGCACAGGGGGATGCNGGCGANGTGGGACAGCCTCAAGTTGCGTTGGCTGTGCGGTACCGAGGCTCTGATCAAACGCTCACGTTGCAATGGAATTCGAGACTTGCTCTGAGTGATCTCGTTGCCGCTTTTCAGGCGCTTCATCAGCAGCGTTTTGGCTATTGCATTGCTGANGATGACCCCCTCGTGCTCGACATGATCAGCGTTGAGCTCACGGCTGCTCCGCAATTTCAGCCAACGCCATCGATTAACACCATGTCGTCCGTTTCATCGACACCGTTGCGGGAGGTTTCGTTGCACTTACGCGGATGTGGATGGGATTGTGTTCCGCTTTACGACCGTGAATNGCTNGGATCTGNGCAGGTTGTGCAGGGCCCGGCGTTGATTGCTGAGACAACGGGTTGCATCGTGCTTGAACCAACTTGGTCGGCGCGGGTTCACTCGGATGGATCGTTGCTTCTTGATCGAGAGGCCAGCTCAGATGCAGGCGCATTGGGTTCGGATTGTGTTGCTGTTCGCGGTGAATTGTTCCGGCATCGGTTTATGGCCATTGCTGAGCAGATGGGCGAACGTCTCCGCCAGAGCAGCCGTTCGGTGAATATCCGCGAACGTTTGGATTTTTCTTGCGCACTTTTTGATCAGCGTGGCGGCTTGGTTGCCAATGCACCGCATATTCCTGTTCACCTCGGTTCGATGGGGAACAGCGTCCGCGACTTACTGGCACAGATCTCAGCAGACGAGATCGATGCATTGCGCGTTGGTGACACATGGTTGAGCAATGACCCGTTCCATGGCGGAACACATTTGCCTGACATCACAGCCATCACCCCTGTGTTTTGTGGGGAAGCTCAGCCCAGTTTTTTCGTGGCAAGTCGTGGGCATCACATCGATGTCGGCGGAATCAGTCCCGGATCCATGCCGTCCTTCAGCCGTTGCATTTCAGACGAGGGACTGTTGGTTCGCAATCTCTTGTTTGTTCGCGACGGCCGGATTCATCACAAGTCGTGGGACGACATCTGTCAGTCGCTGGTGACCCCACCACGAAATCCGCAGGAGTTGCTGGCCGATCTTCAAGCTCAGGTCGCTGCNAATCAAGCGGGAGTGGAGGGATTGCAGAGGTTGGTCGAACGGGAAAGCGTGGCCTCCGTTCAACAGCAGATGGCNGGACTGCAAGCTCATGCTTCTACCTGCGTTCGTCGGCTGATTGGCAGCCTCAGAGACGGGCATGCCTCGCTTCAACTCGATGACGGTGCCACTCTCGATGTCGGGGTCAGTGTTCAACATGAGCAACAACGTCTGTTGCTTGATTTCAGCCAAAGTTCTTTGCAGCAGTCGTCCAATTTCAATGCTCCGTTGGCTGTGACAAGAGCCTGTGTTCTCTATGTCATTCGTTGTTTGTTGGATGAGGATATTCCTCTAAATGAGGGTTGTTTTGATCCCTTAGATCTGATTGTTCCGGATGGATGTCTCTTGAATCCACTCCCTCCGGCTGCTGTGGTGGCAGGCAACGTCGAGGTGTCTCAGGCACTCTGCAATCTCTTGTTGGCTGCGTTTGGTGTCCAGGCCGCTAGCCAGGGCACGATGAACAATCTGAGCTTTGGAAACGGACGCTTTCAGTACTACGAAACGATTGCTGGTGGGGGGGGAGCAGGTCAGGGGTTCAGTGGTTCAGTCGGTCTGCAGAGCCATATGACCAATTCACGGCTAACGGATCCAGAGGTTTTGGAGCGGCGCTACCCCGTCCGTTTAGAGCGGTTTGCGCGTCGTTTTGGTTCTGGAGGGCTTGGACGCTGGTGTGGTGGGGATGGTCTTGAGCGCAGGTTGCGTTTTCTGGAGCCAATGCAGCTCTCACTGATCAGCGGTTCTCGTCGGATAGCGCCCAAGGGCTTGAAAGGAGGTGGCTCTGGAGCCTGCGGGATCAACTCTGTGCTGAAAGCCGATGGTACGAATCAACGTTTACCTGGTTCTGTTCAGCTGGACTTGGCTGCTGGCGATGCGATTTGTGTGCTGACGCCAGGAGGTGGAGGATATGAAGATCCATCTCATCGATGAGTTTGGGCACTCATGAAGATCGAATGGAGAATCTTCTAAATCAGTATTAACAGTCTGGCTATGAACCTTATTCTTCTTCATGACAATGACTGGATTGATGTTGATCATGTTGTTTTAAGCGATCATCGGTTTGTTCATATTCGACAAGTACTGCGATCGAATGTTGGCGATCAATTGCGTGTCGGGCGTGTTGGTGGGTTGCAGGGGGTTGGCTCGATNGTTGGGATTGATTCTAAAGACGTTCATCTCAAAGTCGAGTTGACCAATCATGGTCTTCCGCGACATCGATTTGATCTCGTTTTAGCGCTGCCAAGACCAAAGATGTTGCGGAGAATTTTTCGGGCTGTTGCTGAATATGGTGTTAATTATTTACACTTGATTCATACTGCTCGTGTGGAAAAAAGTTATTGGCAATCACCTTTNCTTCATCCTGAGAAGATCAATNAAGCTCTTTTTGCTGGGATGGAGAGATCCATGGACACGTTTTGTCCAAAGGTCGTTCTGCATCAACGGTTTCGCCCATTTGTTGAAGACACGTTGCCAGAACTTTCTGCTGGACGCCCTTGTTGGCTGACTGATAAGANAGCGACGACTCCGCTATCTGCTGTGTCTCATCAGCCGGCGATTGTGATGATTGGTCCGGAGGGTGGTTTTGTTCCGTTCGAAATTGCTCTTGCCGAATCCGTTATGGCGAAAAGGGTCAGTCTGGGTCAGCGTATTTTGAGTGTGGACACTGCTGTGACGACTGTACTGGCTCAGGTCTTGTAAAGACGTCNGATGTCAAAGGTCATCGTTTAAGGATTGTTCCCACCGATTGCTTGTCTGGTAATGGTCTTCAAGGCATTCTGCATTGATGGCTCAACCTTCTTCGGTCTTTTGTAGTTGGTGAGTCCTTGAGGCTCTGAGCCATTTTTATGCTTTTCACCTCTTTGCTGATCATTAATGTCTGATGCTTTCAAACTTTCGATGTCTGTCTTGGCTTTGATGGTCATGGTGGTTGCTCTCGTTGCTGCTGGCTACCTCAAGGCAGGCATGAATCTGGGTGCAGTGATCGAGCATCTGAGCTGACGTCGATTGTCTGCAAGCAGCAGGTGTGCGGGTTGGCTTTGCATCGCAATGCCATCAGACTTGTTCTGTNTTNCGCAGAGAGTGCTCCATCACGTTCCAATNTCAGCCAGGTGTTGTGTTGGCAGTGGTGTGTGTGACCCTTGAAAATTTCAAACATGGTCAGCCCTCCCCTGGCTGATTTTTTGATTCTCCTCGTCCATCTCTGTGTCGACTAGAGAACAAATACTTGTTCTGAATCTTGAATGCTTAATGGGGATGGTGTGACGAATGAATGAGTATTTATGCGTTGTCTTTGCTGGATGGAATCAGGCTGTCGTTTGTCGAGCTAATCGTTGAAATCAGCCAAAAAAGCGAAGAGCCGGCTTCGGAGATGCTCAGTTAGGCCAGGGTGATGGGATGACAATGAGCCTCCCCCTGGTTCTTGCCCGTTGTTCAGCACGAAGTCTGATCAACCATTCCACGTCGATGGATTTGGCTGGAGTCCTTGAATTGCATTCGATGTTGATCCTTGAGGGTGAGCATGAGTTGGCTGCTGGCCTTCAAGATCTGGTTTATTTCATGTTGACGGACCACGACTGACTTCCCATAAAAAAACCCCGCGTCAGCGGGGCAATGTATGAAAGCGTTTGAACAGTCAATTTTTGACTTTCAAACCGCGGTAGACCAGAACAACAGACTGGGTGCTAGNAGCCTCAGCTTTTTTCTGNACGTACTGCTGGCCGCGATAGGTCAGTGTCATCGGATAGTCCTCGAAGCAAGCTCAGGTCCCCGTTCCATGGCCTGAGTCGAACTGCGCCTCGCAGAGGCGAGGTGAACGTTGGGTAGCGTCTGCTACACATTCGTTTTAACCAACATCGATGCGGTCAGGTCGTTCAGTTGGATACCAAACGATCCTTTTCTTAGGCATTCACTGTNTTGCGACCGCGGCGCCGTCCCAGAGGCTCCAGCCATTCCTCCAGCGTTGATTCGTTTTGGTTCAAGTTCAGNGGCATCCTGCAGCCGAGATTGATGTCGCCTGCATCAATCAAACGTCCGAGCCGAAGTGCNGTTGCCTCTTCTGCTCGGTTGAAGCTGGTTTGGTGTGTGGTCAACCAGTTCACCTCCCGTTCAGTGATGACGCCAGTACTCAGGGATTCAAGAAAGAGCTCNCCAACGGTCATGAGAGCGATGTAACAGGNTCGTTACATTCTGGCGTCTACGCACNCTTGACGCGAGTCGTTTCCTTCTCGGCAAGGGGACTCCGCTGATNGAGGCGTCAATAGACCTAATTGAGGTTGGTCTTGTCAGCTCATGATCCGAGCGCAAGGGACAGGCTTGGAACCGTGATACGCAGAACGCATTCTTTCGTCACGGCGGGNTGTCGGATTTCANCTTGGCTGCTTTTCCTTGCTCCTCACTATTGGTCAACTTGCTCGGAAATCATGGTGCGCATCCAAGGTGATGCTGAACTTTTGCGATGCCTTTTGCGACAAGCGCAGCCATTGTTGACGCAACCTCATAGTGCCCATCAGAGCTCTGGGATTCCTTCTTGCTCCCTTATTGAGAATGACTTGCATTCTCGAGAGATTTCATCTACTCTTGCAATCAATTCTCAATCTCGATAGTCCGTGGCAACCTCGAGTTTCTGCTTCCCCCCTGACGATCCAGTAGCTCCGATGTCCATGCCCCGGTTGCAGACCGTGCTCCTGGATCCAGCTGGCCGTGAGCAAGCCACTGTTCTTGAGGTCGTAGAAGGCGTGTGTCGTGTGTATTGCCCATGTGAGGAAACAGAGGGCATGACCCTTGCTTTCCTTCAAGCGGGTGATCGTCTTCGTACGGATCGGTTGTGCAGCGACGGTGCCTGCATAGAGGCTTTGACCCCTCTGAAATTCCGTCGTGACGTTGTCAATAGTGAAGAGCTTGGGATGGATGCCGTCAATGAGTGGACGCTGCAACTGCTGCGTGTCCGTCATTTGGGCCAAGCTGAACAGAGGCTTCAAGCCTTGATGGCATTANTGGTCAATCGACTCGGTTTGCGTTGCCGCGACTCTTTTCAACTTCCTTTTCGCTTAACGCATGAGCGTTTTGGTGAGTTGATTGGTGCAACGCGAGTGACGACNACTCGTTTGCTATCCAAGTGGCGTCAGGCTGATCTTGTTGAGATGTCGGCAAGCGATATCAATATGAGTTTGGCTCCGTCACTGATTGATTCGTCACCCCTTACGTTCTGATTACGGTATGGAACCGACACTCGGGTTAGTTGGGGACCTCTGTTCTGAAGCAGAGTGGATTTGGAATCGAATCCGCTACATCCGCAAATCAGTTGTTCGTTGCCATGATCAACTGTTTTTAAACCGTCTTCAGGAAGAGGTCGTTCAATACACCAATCGGTGTTTGGAAATTCGTAAAATTCTTGATTTACTTCAGTCATCATCAAATCNAGTGAGTTGCCAACTTGATTTTTTAGATGAATTGACGAAACGATCACTCCATGAAGGCTCAGTGATCGTGCATCGTTGACAGCTCAAATACTGGCACCGATGCCNGCAGTGTTTTTGNTAGCACTTCTAAGCCCTTTTNGTGAGGGCTTTTTTGNTGTCTTGCGACAATATCAGCTTGATTTCAATACAAGTGGTTGTAGCTGATGTGACCACGATTCGAATCTTTCTTCAACGGCCTGTTGGCTCTAAAGGTGAAAATATTAATGTTATTTTGAATTCATGGGATTCACTATTTTCTTCGCAACCTCAACCGGTAAGACTGAGGATGTTGCAGACCGTCTGACCCAACTGCTGCCTGGTACTGAATCTAAAGATGTCGATAATATCGACTCTGTTGATGAATTGATCTCAGCTGAAGCATTAATCTGTTGTGTTCCAACCTGGAATACCGGCTCAGATGAAGCTCGTTCTGGAACGGCTTGGGATGATCTTGCACAAGAAATCCCCGATAAGGACTTTGCAGGTAAATCTGTAGCGATTGTCGGATTGGGCGACTCTTCGAGCTATTCAGAGTACTTCTGCGATGCAATGGAAGAGCTGTACACAGCTTTCTTGCAGTCTGGTGCCAAGTTGATTGGTAAGGTTCCTACTTCTGGTTATACCTACGATGACTCGAAGAGTGTCATCGATGGTAAATTCTGTGGGCTTCCAATTGATGAAGATAATGAGTCAGAGTTAACTGATCAGCGTCTTCAGGCATGGGTTCAACAAATTACAGCTGAAGCTTGAAGACAAGCTCGGCTCGCTAAATTAAAGCGCCCTTACGGGCGCTTTTTTTAGCGATGGACCCAATCAACGCGGAAATCTTTCCGCTGATTCAGATATTTGTCGATAGACATGGCAGCAATACAACCATCCGCACAAGCAACAACAGCCTGTTTGAAAGGTGTATTACGTATATCACCGATAGCCCAAACNCCATCAACTTCAGTTTTCATNTCNGTATTAACTTTGACACCACCTTCTTTTGTAAGTGGAATCTGNCCATGNAGATAATCAGTGATGGGTTGACTNCCCGAAGAGTAAATAAAAACTCCACAAACATCTAATTCGACTGAATCNTTTTCNCCAGTTTTTTCAAGATTTGCTTTGGTCACTCCTTCANCATTTCCTTCAATAGATAGAAGACGNGTTCTCTCCCAGTGCTTCACATTGGTTTTAGTCAATAGTTGTTCAGCACCACTTTTTGCCTGTGGCTTTTGACTNGTGACAAAGTGGACCGTAGATGCAAACTTTGTTAATACAAGTGCTTCATCGATTGCTTCTTTATTAGAGCCATAGACGAGAACTTCTTGNTGCTTATAGAATGCTGCATCACAGGTAGCACAGTAGCTAACACCTCTCCCGAGAAATTCTTGTTCACCAGGTAGCACGACTGACTTACCCATCGCTCCCGTTGCGAGAACAAGAGTTTTTGCAACATAGGTTCCATCAGGCGTATAAACTTTTTTCTGATCCCCAGATAATTCAATCCCGTATACTTGTGTTTGCTGGTATTCAGCTCCATAACTAACTGCTTGCTCACGCATCGTGTCAAGCAAGTCACTTCCAGCTGTTTCACTATCAACGCCTGGATAATTAGCAATTTTTCGTGTGATTGCTAGTGCACCAACAGCAGAATTTTTATCTAAAATAATAGTTTTTAGAGCAGATCTTGCTGTGTAGAGTGCGCATGCACACCCCGCGGGCCCACCACCAATGATTAAAACGTCTGTGCTGATCATTGAAGTCATGCGAATTTACCGATGTTTGTTGAATAGCAGTTTGACGATGAATCAAAGGCTGGCTCACATGGAACCATGTCTAGAAAATTTTCAATGATTCCAACGGTTTCTTTGGACTTATCAAATTGAAGAAAATGNCGACCTCCTTTGATCGATTTGTAAAAATCTCCTGGGCTAAACAATTCCTCCCATCGTTTTTTTGAATTCCGATCGATTACATAGTCGTCATTACCATTGACTACCAAAAGTGGAACATTTGGCTTTTTAAGGTTGCCAAGATGGTCATTTGTAATCAGAGAACCTTGAATAAACTCGTAGTCAAGGCATTTGGCTAGTAATCGTGGAAGCGCAAGTTGAACTCTGGCATCCCTTGGTTCAAACAAAAGAGTCGATAAATGAGACAATATCTGCANTCGATCACAGCACAATTGACCTCTTGTTTTTAAATAGTGGGACGACCAGGTGTTAAAGGTGTATGTATCAACAGATAAAAGCGTCAGGGACTGAATAAGTTGTGGATACTTCGCAGCAAAACAACATGCAAGAACTCCACTAAGACCATGGCCTATCAAATGAAATTTTTCGGATGAACCACTAATTGATTCATGCAACATATTCTCAACAGTTTCCTGAGTACATGACTCNTCTGGATCATGTTGAAANGACCATCTTCTNACGGGTCTATTTTGACTGAGAGATTGAACNGCTCGTTTGTTAAAACAGAACAAACTCGGCTGCATATCTATCCAAAGTATTTTCGATGAATNCATTGTTCACGGTAGCGATTTCAGAAAGAAAATTTAGAATTAAAGCTATAAATTATATGG
>NZED01000035.1 GCA_002690325.1 Synechococcus sp. ARS1019 | reverse complement strand
TACATTGCCAAACAAAATATGAGTTAAATCAATATTGCTACGTGTTTTAGACACCAAAACCAGCCCTAAAGCAAAAAAGCCAGTAAAAACAAGGCCAATCACAGTGTCTTCTTTGACACGCGATTTTTGTTTGACAAATCCAATCGCGGCCACAGAACCAACGCCAAACACAAATGCACCCAAAGAGAAGGGAAGCCCCAGTGCATAGGCCACCACCACACCAGGCAAAACGGCGTGCGACACCGCATCACCCATCAAGGCCCATCCCTTGAGCGTCATGTAGCAAGACAACAAGCCACAGACACCCCCGACAAGAGCACTGACCAACAGCGCCCTAACCATGAAGTCATGGGCGAGGGGCTCGAGAATTAAGTCCATCCGCTGAGTCTCTCAGGACCACAGCAACCAAAGCTGCAATCGCCCATCAGACTGGCGTAAATCTGGGTTGATGGTGTGCCGCGCACCACGATTCTCACGGCCCGACCGGCCTTACAACGCCTGCCAACACGACCAGGCCGCCTCGTTCAGTCGGTGCTGCAACGAATCATCCCGTTCGCTCTGAACTGGCAGAAACTCCAGATCAGACCTGGCAACGCAGCTGAGCAGTTAGCGAGAGCCTTCAGCGCGCAACAGCGGGGAGAGACAACGCTATTGCTGGCGTTCCGTCATCCCAGTTCGAGGGACCCCCTTGTGTTGGCGGATCTGTTTTGGAACCGGGTGCCGCAGGAGGCCAAACAGCTCGGTTTGCCTTTGCCCAGGCGGATTGAACTTCGTTATCTCTATGACCGAGGCATCCCAATTTGGGCGGGCCCTGTCATTGGTTGGTTGTTGCAACGATGCGGAGGGATCGCAATCCATCGAGGTCGACTGGATCGCCCAGCTCTGAAAGAGGCCAGACAGGTTTTGAGCCAAGGGCGTCATGCCTTGGTTGTGGCACCCGAAGGAGCCACCAACAACCTCTCTGGCGAGATGGCCCCACTCGAACCTGGCGTTGCTCAACTGGCGTTTTGGGCACTCGAAGATTTGGCCAAGGTTGATGATCAGCGCCAGCTGATCGTGTTGCCGATTGGGATTCGCTACAGCTGGAGACAGCAGAACTGGACCGCCCTCGATCAGCGGCTCAGCAGACTTGAAGAGCATTTAGCGCTCAGCCAGGAACCAACGCAGACAGATCCTCAACCACGTCAGCGGTTGCTTCAAATCGGATCGGTTCTTCTCGATGCGCTCGAGCAACTCGAACGCATACCAAACGAACCTGATCAGTCCTTTGCAGAGCGCTTAGCCGCATTCCGACAACACGGTCTACAACGGGCGGAACGTCATTTTGGACTGCGTGCCAGCGGAACCGTTCAAGAACGCTGTAGACGTATTGAGCAAGCGGCCTGGGACCGCATCTATCGCGACAATCTCGAAACTCTGACCCCGCTCGGGCGCAGCCTTGCCGATTGGGAGGCAAGAGAGGCCGATCTACAACTCACCCGCATGCGGTTGGTGGAGCATGTAAGCAGTGTGAGTGGTCACTATCTCGAGGACAAACTCGAATTTGACCGCTGTGGTGAGTTGCTATTGGTCGTCGAAGACGCCATTGGCTGGCTACAAAACAGACCAATCAACACTGGTCCATCACTAGGACCCCAACGCGTCGAATTGTCTGTTGGCGACGCATTGCCCGTGGTCACACGTTTGGATCAATACCAACGCAATCGCCGACAGGCTGTGGGCAGCTTGACGGATGCGTTGCAACAGGCGTTGCAAGATCTAATGGAACCAGAATGACGTCAAGGGCTTGATCGTCATGCTGTTGACCTATTTATTCTGCTTTTTGGCTGGCGGTGTGCTCATCGCCCTNTCGCTCGCNGGTGACAGCAACAGTGACGGTTTTGAAGGGGATGGTGANGGCGGAACNCTCAGCTTGTTGTTCAGCACCTCCTTCTGGTCNTTCGGATTGAGCGGGTTTGGACTCTGCGGCCTGTTGNTAACGCTNATCGGACGNGATGGAGGGGCAAGCAGCGCTCTGGTCCTATCCGGCTTAACGGGGATCGGAATGGGGCTAGCCGCAGCAAAAACATTGCAATTGCTAGGACGACGTACCGCAGATAGCTCGATTCGAAGCGCAGACCTCAGTGGACAGCCCGGTGTCGTCACCCTGCGTGTTGAACCAGATCAACGGGGTTTTGTAGAAATCAACGTCCGCGGAAGTTTGATCAGACGACCTGCCATTAGCACCGGACAATCCCTAGCAAAGGGAACACGCGTGGTTGTGCTCAATGCCGATCAACACACCTTGGAAGTGGAGGAAGTCTGAACATCACAATCCTCGATGCCAATCGTCGCTAGACATCTAAAAAGGCATGGGAGGACATGTCACAACCATTGCTGCAACTGCAGCCAGCATCCCCATCAGGATTTCAAGGGACGCGAAACACCACGAACACAACCGTGTTCGGTGTGACATCCGTTGTTTTTATCACTCTGGTGTTACTCACCCTGATCAGCCGCTGGATGATCAGGATCTGTCGACCCAATGAAATGTTGGTCGTCACAGGATCTCAATCCAACCAAGGATCACAAGGCGTAAAGGGCTACAGAGTGGTGGCCAACGGTGGCTGGACATTTGTCAAACCGATTCTGGAAACAGCACGTCGGATGGACGTGACCCTGCTTCCGGTGGTGGTGGAAGTGAACAACGCCTATTCCAATGGTGGAACACCGCTCAATATCCAGGCCATAGCCAATGTGAAAGTCAGCACCGACCCAGAAGTACGAAATAATGCGATCGAACGATTTCTAGGACGTGATTCGCAAGAAATTGTTCAAGTGGCCAAAGAGAATCTTGAAGGAAACCTGCGAAGCGTTTTAGCACAACTCACTCCTGAGCAAGTCAACGAAGACAGACTGAGATTTGCTGAACGAATCGCGGATGATGTTGGGGAAGACTTACGACGACTGGGGATGCAATTGGACACCCTAAAGATTCAAAGTGTCTTTGACGATGTGGATTACCTCAATTCAATCAGTCGAAGACGTGTTGCCCAAATTGTTCGCGATGCAGAAATCGCCGAAGCAGAGGCGATCGGAGAAGCAGAGCGAAAGGAAGCAGAGATGGAAGAAATTGCCGAAGTTGTTCGCACCGAAGCAGAAACCGTTGTGCTCGAAAAAGACAACGAGGTGAGAACAAAAGTGGCACAGATGGAAAAGAAGGCTCGTTCAGAGGAAGAGCGAACAAGTGCCGCTGAACTCGAAGCACAAGCTGTTGCTGAACAACAGCTGCAAAAAGTTCGCGCCGAATTGGAACGCCTCAGACTTCGCGCCGAGGAAGTTCTTCCAGCCCAAGCCAATCAAAAAGCAAAGGAACTTAAAGCACGGGGCCAAGCGGCAGCCACCGCTGAGGACGTGAAAGCGAGTGCCCTGGTCAATGACCTCCTCACCAAGGTTTGGGAAGACGCTGGAAGCACAGCTGAATTGGTCTTTTTGCTCCAGCAAATCGAGATGGTCCTCACGCAAGCCGCACGGCTACCCAGCCAAATCCAACTCAAGCGTGTAACAGCGCTAGACGGCAACGACTCCAAAAGTTTGGCCAGCCTTGTTGCACTCAACCACGTTGTAGTCAGGCAATTCTTTGAACACGTCAAAGAAATCCTCGGAATCGATTTAATCGGCACACTTTCAGCTCAGGGAGACAAGTAATGGCCTTTGCATTTCTAATCAGCGTTGGCGGAGGCATCTGGGCTTTTGTCACCCTTCTGCGCAAGCTCTACTTCATCTGTCAGCCCAGTGAGGTTTTGATCTTTGCTGGGCTGAGGCGTTCCACCTCTGATGGAACAACAGTGGGATACCGAACAGTACGAGGGGGAAGCTCCATTCGCATTCCTGTTCTTGAAGAGGTGATGCGTCTGGATCTCAGCAATATGATTATTGATTTGAGAGTTGAAAATGCCTACTCAAAAGGTGGCATTCCATTGAATGTTTCAGGTGTTGCCAACATCAAGATATCTGGTGATGAGCCAGGCATTCACAATGCCATTGAACGGCTTATTGGCAAAACACAAGACGAGATTCGTCACATTGCCAAGGAAACATTAGAAGGAAACCTTCGTGGAGTCATGGCGAGCCTGACTCCGGAACAACTCAATGAAGATAAAATCACTTTTGCCAGAACACTACTTGAAGAAGCAGAAGACGACTTACAAAAACTTGGACTAGTTTTAGACACTCTNCAAATCCAAAACATCTCAGATGACGTTCGCTATCTTGATTCGATTGGCCGAAAACAACTCGTTGAGCTAAAACGCGATTCACGAATCGCCGAGGCAGAGGCCACCTCTCAATCGGCTGTTAAGCAAGCAGAAAATTCACGGATTACAGAATTACGCAGACTCGATAAAGAACTAGCAATCGCAACTGCCAATGCAGAAAAAAGAATCAAAGATGCATTAACCCGTCGCAATGCTGTCGTCGCAGAAGTTGAGGCAAAAATTGGAGCTGAATTAGCAAGAGCCCAAGCCGAACTACCCGTTCAGGAAGAGAGAATTAAGCAAGTGATGGAACAACTCGAAGCAGATGTGATTGCACCAGCGGAATCCCTCTGTCAAACAATGATGGCTGAGGCCAAAGGTGAAGCCGCCACAATCGTGGAACAAGGTCGATCCCAAGCAGAAGGCCTCAGCGATTTGGTGGAATCACTCAAGAGATCTGGAGATGACGCCAAACGCCTCTTTCTTCTCCAAAAACTAGAACCCCTACTCACGATGCTGAGTGACACGGTTCAACCCGTGGAAGTCGAGGAAGTCACCCTCATTGGCGAACGGGACGGACAAAGCAACCTTTCCTTAGCGACCCTGCTGCGACAGCTGCAAGACAGCACTGGCATTCGCTTGCTTCAACAACCAGATGCATCAGCACCTGCTGACCCACCACCCACCAATCTCTAAATTTTTAGCTCCCGTCGTTTATGTTGCGAANACGTTGATCCAGGTCTTGTCCTGGATGCAGGTCGATTCGGAGCCATGCAACGGGGGCCCGAGCTCTGCAGGAACGTCATGAACGTCCTTTCACTGATTCAATCCCGCCAGCGCCGNGCTAANCGCTTGGCTTCGGCCAGGCACATCCTGGCAAANGGGGCAGAAGCTTCGGATTACACCTCGGCCCATCTCTCCCCAACGTTGATTAAGCGTCAACACATGGATCCATTCAGTGTTGCCAGTGTTCGCGAGAACTGGGGCTGCTGATTGCAATCAGTTCGAGTCGTGATCCGTACTCGGCCCTGTCAGTAAATCTGGAGAGACACCTCCGAAGGTCAATGCCAGGTTCTCTGGTGTAAAGACCTCGGAGGTCTCTCCGTAGGCCAAGACCGTCTTATTGATCAAAACAACGAGGTCACAGAAATCCCGAACATGACTGAGGTCATGGGTCGAGATCAGGATGGTTCGCCCTTCCTTGCGGAACTGCAGAAACAATTGAGCCATCACCTTTTCGGTGCGAACATCGACCCCGTTGAAGGGTTCGTCGAGCAAGAGAACGTTGGCTCGCTGGGCGATGGCGCGGGCTAGAAAAGCTCGCTTGCGTTGACCGCCAGAGAGGGTTCCCAATGGACGAGAACGCTGGGCCAACAGGTCGACACGTTCCAGGGCATCGCGAACAGCCACGCGATCTGAATTACGAGGCACCCGCAGCAAATTCATCGATCCGTAGCGTCCCATCATCACNACATCCCAAACAGAGACAGGAAACTGGCTATCGATGCTTTCACTCTGAGGCACATACGCCACCATCTGGTGACGTTGGGCCATCCCGATGCTCTGACCATTGATGCGAATCCGTCCGCGAGACGGCCTCACAAATCCCGTTAATGCTTTGAACAGAGTTGATTTTCCAGCACCGTTCATGCCAACCAACCCACAGATGCAACCTTCTGGAAGCTTCAAGCTGGCGTCGTAGAGGGCAACTGTGCCGTTGTAATCAACGCAAAGCTGCTCCGCCTCAATCCGCATCAGCTTTGACTCCCGTCGGAAGCAAGACCCTGACGAATCAGTTTCACATTGTGGCGCTGCAAATCCAGCAAGGTGGCAGCCGGTCCGTCGGATTTTGATAAAGAGTCGACATAAAACGTTCCTGCGAATCGCGCGCCAGAAGCAGCGGCGACCTCTCGCTGAGCCTTGTCACTGACTGTGCTTTCACAAAAAATCGACGGAACACCCCGTTCACGCACGGTTTCGATCAAACGTGCCATTCGTTTCGGGGTGATCTGAGATTCAGCATTCACAGGCCAGAGATAAGCCTCCTCGAGCCCGTAATCATTCGCCAGATAGCTGAACGCTCCTTCGCAGCTCACCAAAATCCGGTGTTCCTTAGGGATGGACGCCAGATCCTCACGAAGCTCCTGGTCGAGCTGCTCAAGCTGGGTTCGGTAGTCCGCTGCATTAGCTGCATACACATCTGCGCCATCGGGATCGAGGGCAACAAACGCTTGCTCCAAACGATCGACATACGCCATCGCCCGCTTGGGCGACATCCAGGCATGGGGGTTGGGTTTGCCCGCGTAGGCATCTTCAGTAATCAAAAGAGGCTCCATCCCATCCGACAAGGTCACAGTGGGGATATCGCCAGCGGCTGCCGTAAAACGACGGGCCCAAAGTTCAAGACCAAGACCATTTTCAACCACCAAATCCGCGCCCGAAGCTCTCTGGATATCGCTCGGTGTGGGCTGATAGCCATGGATTTCCGCCCCCTCCTTCACGATGGAGCGCACGTCGAGCCTGTCACCCGCGACATTCCTGGCCAGATCAGCCAAGACCGTGAATGTCGTCAGGACGACTGGCCGACCAGCAACCTCACGTGTGGGCTCGGACGTTCGGCACCCTGCCACTAAACCAAGGGTGGCCACCAGAGCAAGATTGACGACCCTGGGCGACGCAGCACGGACAAGACCCTTGATTCGTTGCAGAACCACTGATGCATCCATCTAATAGAGATCATCTTGGCTCGGCTTGGCTGGATTCGGCGACGGCTTCGCAGCCAAACAAGGCAACCGCTTTAATCGGTTTCGGCAGCTGGACTAGATGTGCGCAAAAACGAACGGGCTGCTCTGATCATGCGGCGCTTGGACGAGCACTATCCAGACACACCGGTTCCTCTCGATCACAAGGATCCTTTCACGCTCCTCGTCGCGGTTTTGCTGAGTGCTCAGTGCACTGACAAAAAGGTGAATGAAGTCACTCCATCCCTCTTTGCGGCCGGGCCAAACCCCGAAGCAATGGCGGCCTTATCAGAGGAAACAATCCTTGGCTTCATCCGACAACTCGGGCTTGCAAAGACAAAAGCCAAACACGTGAAACGCCTGGCGGAACTGTTGCTCGAGCGGCATCAGGGCGCCGTTCCCAACACGTTTCAAGAGCTGGAGCAATTACCAGGGGTGGGACACAAAACAGCGAGTGTCGTGATGTCACAAGCATTCGGTGTGCCGGCCTTTGCCATCGACACGCACATCCATCGACTCGCGCAACGCTGGGGATTGAGCAGCGGAATCAGTGTGGCTAGAACAGAGTGTGATCTGAAGAGATTGTTTCCAAAATCATCTTGGAATAAATTGCATCTTCAGATCATTTTTTATGGGCGTGAATATTGCACAGCCCGAGGATGTGATGGACGTGTCTGTCCTCTGTGCCGCGAGCTGTACCCCAATCGACGCAAGCCCGTGATAACCCGCAAAGCCTAACGTTCAGCTGAGATCTTCCTCCGCATTGGCTTTAATCGTGCAATCACTGGTTGGATAACTGACGCAAAGCAGCGCAAATCCCTGAGACATCTGGTCGTCATCAAGGAAACTCTGATCTGTTTGATCCACCGATCCTGCAGTGAGTTTCCCTGCACAGGTTGAGCAGGCACCTGCGCGGCAGGAATAGGGAAGATCGACACCGGCTTCTTCGGCCGCATCAAGAATGTAAACATCGTCAGCACAGCTAAAGCTTGCTCCGCTGTCCATTGTGATGGTGAAGGAGGCCATTTTTCAGAACGGATTCATCTCTTTGTTAGCGAGATCCGCTCGATTCGACAGTCTTATGCGTTGAAATCGGCGCGTAGAGAGTCTGTGTCGATCAATCGCTCGATCAGAGCACTGATTTGGACTAAGCCAAGACGTTCATTGCGAACAATCAGATCAGCTTTTGCACGCAAAGGCTCAATAAAGGCCCGTTCCCCCGGAAGCATTTCCGTGAACATCTGACGGATGACATAGCCAGGTGATCGATGACGCGCCACAACATCACGGCGCAAGCGTCGGAACAACCGACGCAGCAAGCTCGCTTGCAAATAGACGAGCACATCGACATCAGCTGAACCATGTAAAGCCTGTGGCCCGTATGCACCCTCCAGCAGAATTAGGTCGTATCGAGAAGGCGCGGTCCGGCGGCTGACGCGCCTCAGACGCATGTCGTAGTGACGCAGGTTGATTGGCCGCCGCCGTCGAAGACTGGCGAGCTCACTCCTGAGAACAACGGTGTCAATGGCATCAACGGTGTCGTACCCAAAGATTGCGTGGGGGACCCAGTCCTGTCGGTAGTAGTCATCGCAGGAAAGCCGCAGAGCAAACAGTCCCTCACGAGCCAAGTGCTGCTCCAACGCACTAGCGAGCGTTGTTTTGCCGGACGCGGAGGGGCCGGCAATGCAGATCACAGGGACAGATCGGAGCATTTGTCCATGCTCGCAGCGACTCTGCGGTGAAGATTGGTGAACCAGCGGCAGTTTTGTAGCCGTTGCTACAGCAATTGATTAGTATCAAAGGACGTTGAGCTCCCCGAGGAGCTGCAGTCAGACCCACGTCAGGCAACGGGGGCGCGGGCGCTGAGAGAAGTTGTTCCATGAACACCCTTCAACGAATCAAAGAGCGCGCTACTAAATCTCGGGCTCTGGAAGTTGCACGTCTGCAGATGGCCAAGGCCTTCCGCAACGCGGACTACACCGACGCAACCCACACACCAACCGGCCAGCGTCGCAAGCCTCAACTGCGTTACAGAGGCATTGCTTACACACCGTCCAGCAACGATCAAGTCGCCACCAAAGGTCGCGAACTCAGGTACCGCGGAGTCCTCTACGGCGTTTATTGAGTCCTGGCTCCATCCACAAGCAAACCAAAAGGGGAGCAGTAGCTCCCCTTTTTGATGGGAGGGTCCGATTAATCCAGCAACGTCAGCACACCAAAGCGTCCATCCAGGCGAGCACGACGACCAAGCGGAAGGGCCATGTTTGGCCTGCCGTGCCCAAGAGGCAAATCCAACACGAGGGGACAGCCCAAATCGCCAAGCCGATTCACTAGGACCTCCTCCATCGCAAAATCACCTGGCTCAACGTCACCACGCCAACTGAAACGACCACAGGCCACACCGGCCAGATCCCTGAGCAAACCAGCTGAACGCCACTGGGTCAGCATGCGGTCAACCCGATAAGGCGCCTCACCAACATCCTCCAAGACAAGAATGCAGCCACGTAAATCGGGGAGATAGGACGTCCCGATGAGATGAGTAGCCACGGTGAGATTGGTCACCACCAAGGGACCAACGCCTGCGCCCCAGCGCTGGCCTTGTCCTTGGAGTGGTGCAACGGGTCGACCGCTGAGCAAGTCGACAGTGCGTGCCCACTGCTGGTCATCAGAAGGAACAGTTGAACCATGGAGGGCTCCGGTCAGTCCGGCGGCCCATTGAGCCAGCAAAAGAGAGCTCGTATCAGAGAAACCCAACGTCCAAAGAGGACGGCGAGGAAATCGCCAACCGCGTTCAAGAACCCGTGCACCACCCCAACCAGCACCGACGTACACCAGACCGTCCAGATCAGGATCCATCCAGGCGGCTTCTAAATCAGCGAACCGATCAGCATCAGTTCCGGAGAAGTAGCGCCACTGGCGTTTAACCGAGGGTGGGATCTCCAAGGTCCATCCTTCTGCAGCACAACTGCGAACCAATGGCGAGAGATCAGAATCGGGATCCAGCCATGTTCCAGGGTTGACCGCACGTAAGCGAGAACCACGGCGTAACGGCTGAAGACTCTGATGTTGCGCCGCTCGAACCGGGGACAACATGGCGGACAACGCCGCCGCTGCTCCGGTAACAAGCAGCGAACGGCGATGCAGCATTAATTGAGCAGGGCCTCCAGGAGACGACGTCCGTCGATCCCACCAGTAATCGGGTCACAAGCACGTTCCGGATGGGGCATCAATCCGAGAACATTCCCCTTTGGATTGGTCACCCCAGCAATGTCATCAACAGATCCATTTGGGTTAGTCGAATAACGCAACGCAATCGCATCGTCATCCTGTAAGCGCTTCAGGGTGTCCGTGCTGCACTGATATCGCCCTTCCCCATGGGCAATGGGCAAGGTGAGGTGTCCCTGAGCTCCATACCCGGCAACCCATGGTGTGCGAGCACTGGCAATGGTGAGCTCGGCGTCTTCACAGATGAAATGAAGATCACGGTTACGCGTGAGCGCCCCGGGGAGCAAACCCAATTCCGTTAAGACTTGAAATCCGTTGCAAATTCCAAGAACACGTCCACCCTTGGATGCAAAGTCAACGAGCGACTGCAGCACTGGTGCGAAGCGGGCAATCGCACCACAACGGAGGTAGTCGCCATAGCTGAATCCACCGGGAAGGACAACAGCATCCAAACCACTCAGATCTGTTTCCTCGTGCCAGAGACGTCGAGTGGGCATGCCAAGACACCCTTGGGTTGCCCACTGCATATCCCGGTCGCAATTAGAGCCCGGAAAAACAACGACACCAATACTCATGAGCTTTGAATCTCCAACGACCAGTCCTCAATCACTGGATTGGCGAGAAGACGATCACTGAGTCGCTCGATCCGACGGCGAGCTTCGGCCTCATCAGGAGCATCCAGCTCGATTTCAACAGCTTTCCCAATCCTTAGAGAAGCAAGGCCCTCCACATCGAGCCGGGACGCAGCCGCACGGGCAGCTTCTCCGGCGGGATCGAGAACGGATGGACGCAAACGCACCAGAACTCGAGCTTGAAAACGCGGCACGATCTGCAGCTGAGCTAAAGGAATCCTGCCAGAGACACCACCCTCCCTCCGATTCGATTCAGCTTGAAGAGGTCGAGGGAGCGAAGCGTGAATCACCTGGGCAAGCAGAGCTGGCTTGGGGTCGTCCTCGGCTTTGGCTTGGCATGCTCTCAGATCGAAAGCAAAGCAGATCAAGTGATGGCATCAGGAGTCGCCCTTCAGCAGAAGCAATTGATCTGTCGTTGGGATCGTCAGGCGTGGAGAGCCTGCAAGATGAAGCGACATCGGCAAGGAATGAACTGGGAATTCAACCTTGCTGAACACAACATCCAAATCCAACATGACGGCAGCGGTGTGATGCAGATCCGCCAGTCAGACGCCGGGCATTGGACTCGCGTAGAACCCAGATGGGACGACGAACACACGTTGTGCTGGGGTCCGTTGTGCACCCGTGGGGCAATTCCCCTGGATTAGCGGGGTTTGGTAGACCTAAGGGATCGACGATCTGGACATTGATGTCGGTCTTTGCTCTTCGATGCCGCCAATGCGGCGCCCTGGTGGACATTCCAGGACGCTTCGGCTTCAAGCTCAAAAATGCGGGAATTGACAGCACGATCTGTCAAAGCTGCCGGCAAAAAAAATTTTTGAGTGATCGAAACGACCGTCAAAACAGTGCCAGCGTCAGTGCCGATCAACGACGACGCTGGATCCCCGCAGCCGCACTCATGATCGCCGTCGCAGTCGCAGGAACAGGACTTATTTTGACGCGACAAGCCTCTTTAGAGGACGGACCTCAAGAGACAACTTCCGAAGGCGTCTTATCGAAATAAAGGGTTTGACTTGGAAATGCAAATTCAATACCGCGATCGGCAAAACTCTGCATGATTTGAAGATTGATACTCTGCTGAGCATTGAGAGCTACCGAATAATCTTTGGTTTCGATGTAATAAACAATTTCAAAATTCAAGCTTGAGCTGGCAAATTCAACAAAATGGCAGCGATCAAAGCGAACATGATCCTCTGCGGCAATAATCGAGCCTATTAACTCAGGAATGGCTCGCATCAAATCAACATTGGTTGAGTAAGTCACTCCAATTCTGTAAACCATGCGGCGCTGAGCCATATCAGCAAAGTTGGAGAGCTCAGTTGTCGTCAACATGGTGTTGTTCATCACAATCACTTCACCTCGAAGATTTCTTAAGTGGGTCGAACGAACACCGATTTTCTCAACCGTGGCCCATACAGATCCAACATTGATGAATTGACCTACACGGAAAGGTTTATCCAGGAGAATCATCACGTAAGCAAAGAGCTCCCCGACTGGCTCCTTAAGAGCAAAGGCGAGGCCTAGGCCTGCTCCACCGATGGCTGTAAAGACCGCCGTCATCGGCACACCAAAACGCTGAAGAGAAATCAGCGTGCCAAGAGCCCAGACAATCGCACGAAGCAACGGCATTGCAGACGCAATCAGCATCTGCATATCTTCATCACCTGAACGTCTAGCTAGGCCACGCAAAAAACGCACCAAGATGGAATTAACCAACCGAACAGAAAGGAAGACAAAAACAACAACCGCAAAGATTTCAACCGCCTCATCTATATTAGCGGGGAGCTCAAAGTGCTTCAGAGAGACATAAGTCAATAGCGTTATACCAACTGGGAATGTATATTCGGACAGAGATTTAAACAGAAAATCATCGAAATCGGAACTTGTCTTTCGTGTTAAACGAGGGAGAACTCTGGTGAAAACAAAATATAAAATAAATGTCCCAACAGTGATCAGCGCAGCTTCGATCAACAACGAGAAATTCATCAATACTCATCAGTCACAAACATTATTGCATCAACTCATCAGACCATTCTAAATATTGTCATCCAACCCAAACACGAGCGTGAAATTATTGGAAGGCATTGTTTCCACTGCGGTTAACGACCAGCCTGCAGCAAGCGCACGGGATGACACCCACTCCATCTCGCGAAGACCCCAAGCAGAGTTCCGCTGACGAAGAGATGCATCAAAGGCAGCATTACTCACACTGGTGTGAGCGCCATGCCGCATGAATGGGCCGTAAATCATTAACACGGCGTCGTTGGTTGCCACCTCAGCGGCACCTTCAAACAATTGATCCGTACAGAGCACCGGAGAGATATGCAAAAGGTTGATGCAAACGAAGGCATCAAAAACGAACTCAGCACGGTCGTGTGAGAACCAGGGTCGATCTCGAACGTCGATAGGAAGAGCGGCAGGCATCATGGTCGTCAATGCGTAATGCGCTCTCCAAGCATCGATACTTCTGCAATGCTGAGGATCGGGATCGGATGCTTGCCAGACCAATTCCGGAAAACGCTGCTGGAAAGCGACTGCATGCTCACCGCTACCGCTGGCAAGCTCAAGCACCCTTCCAGATTTCGGGAGATGGAGCTTTAAAACATCTGCGATTGGCAAAACGTTACGACCTGCGGCAGGAAACACCAAGCGCTGATCATCACTCTCACCAAAGGACACGAATCAGATCACTACCGAAAAGGGCTCATCTTTAATGCTAAGCGACACTGTGCTCAAAGCCCAACGATCTTATTTCAAAGTCTGAAGACAAAGTAGTCCGAAAAAATATCATCAAGTCAATTGATTGAACAATTGAAGCAATGCGGTACAGCTCTCTCCACCATGCCATAAAGAGCCAATGTGATTTGGAAGACGAAAAGCTGGGATGGGAAGGCCCTATAAAGAGATCATGATCGACGAATGAACCACCAAGATGCGAATTGGCATTAATGGATTCGGCCGGATCGGACGATTGGTCTTTCGGGCACTCTGGGGTCGACCCGGTGTAGAGCTCGTTCATATCAATGATCCTGCCGGTGATGCCTCAATAGCAGCACATCTGTTGGAGTTTGATTCAGTGCATGGACGATGGGATCGTGACATCAAGAGCAGCCCCGGTGGATTTTGCGTGGAGGGTCAAGCGTTGACTTGGTCGAAAGAACACAATCCCACGCAGGTTTCCTGGAACGAGCATGGAGTTGAAATGGTCTTGGAAGCCAGTGGCAAAATCAAAACGCCCGAGACTCTCAACCCCTATTTCAACGACATTGGCCTGAAACGCGTGGTTGTAGCTTGCCCCGTGAAAGGCAACGTAGCTGGTGAAGAAGCCCTCAATATTGTGTATGGAATTAATCATCATCTCTACAAACCAAAGCAGCACAAACTGGTCACAGCAGCGTCTTGCACCACCAATTGTTTAGCTCCTGTCGTCAAAGTCGTGCATGAAAGCTTTGGCATCAATCACGGTTTAATTACCACGATTCACGACATCACCAATACGCAGGTGCCGATTGACGCACTCAAACCAGATCTACGACGGGCACGCTCAGGATTGAGCTCACTGATCCCTACAACAACGGGATCAGCAAAAGCGATTGCCATGATTTTTCCGGAGCTTGAAGGCAAGCTCAATGGCCATGCTGTGCGTGTTCCGTTGCTGAACGGATCGCTGACGGATGCTGTGTTCGAACTCCAGACACTGGTCAGCGCCGAGGAAGTCAACGCGGCATTCAAGACAGCTGCCAATGGGCCACTGGAAGGAATTCTTGGTTATGAAGAGAGACCGTTGGTGTCATGCGACTACACCAACGACAATCGCAGCGCAATTATTGATGCACTCTCAACCATGGTGGTTAATGGAACGCAATTAAAAGTTTTCGCCTGGTATGACAACGAATGGGGCTACAGCAGCCGTATGGCTGATTTGGTTTGCCATGTGCTGAGGCAAGAAGAATGAGGATGACATCACTGCAGCAATACGTAATCGTCACAGCGAATTACTGGGCATTCACCCTCACTGATGGTGCCCTGCGCATGTTGGTTGTCTTTCATTTTCATGCACTTGGTTACTCCACTTTCGACATTGCTCTGCTCTTTTTATTCTATGAGTTTTTTGGAGTGATCACCAACCTCTGTGGTGGATGGATCGCTGCAAGACATGGCCTTCGCATCACACTTTGGGTTGGAACACTGCTCCAAATCGTCGCTCTTATCATGCTTGTACCCGTTGGCGCAGGCTGGCCAAAACTAGTCAGTGTGATCTATGTGATGGTTGCACAAGCCATCAGTGGCATTGCCAAAGATCTCAACAAGATGAGTGCCAAAAGTGCAATCAAAACGGTCATTCCTGAGTCCACAGATCAGACGGGTGATCGTCAGCAACAGTTGTTTAAATGGGTTGCCATTCTGACGGGCTCAAAGAACGCCCTTAAAGGTGTTGGCTTCTTTCTTGGCGGTGTCCTGCTGACTGCCTTGGGCTTCAACCAAGCCGTTGGTTCGATGGCAGCAGGGCTCTCACTGGCCTTCCTGCTCACTCTCCTACTTCCAAGAGAGCTCGGCAAAATGAAAACAAAACCAGGGTTCTCTGCACTTTTGTCGAAAAGTGCAGGAATCAATGTGTTGTCTCTTGCACGCTTCTTTCTCTTTGGAGCCAGAGACGTTTGGTTTGTTGTGGCATTACCTGTGTTTCTCGAGGCAGCCTTGGGTTGGAGCTTCTCAGAGATCGGAGGCTTCATGGGCCTTTGGGTGATTGGCTATGGAGTCGTTCAAGGGGCTGCTCCCACCCTGCGCAATCTGTGGGGACAGACAACGAGCCCGGGGGTTCATGCGGTTCAATTTTGGAGCGCTCTACTCACTGCGATTCCAGCCTTAATCGCGGTAGGGCTATGGAGAGAGGTTGAGATATCGATTGCGATCATTGGTGGACTTGGAGCATTTGGAGTGGTGTTCGCCATGAATTCGTCCATTCATTCCTACCTCGTTCTGGCATATACGGATACTGAGAATGTCAGTCTCAACGTCGGCTTTTATTACATGGCCAATGCAGCAGGGCGTTTGTTAGGCACGTTGCTATCTGGCGGAGTATTCCTCATCGGAGCAGACAACTCAACAGGAATGCAGGCCTGCCTGTGGACCTCATCGCTGCTGATTGGACTGTCATGGCTGAGCAGTTTGCGACTTCCTCCACCGCCAAAACAGGTCATCGCAAACTGAGATTTCGCTGAGTTACCACCAGCAGTTGAGAGAACGGTCGCCATTCACACAACAAGCACGACTTGAGTGAAGCTGAATGAGGGGAGACACTTAAAAGCTATGGATGAACCTGGAAGCCGCGATTGTCGAATGGTGATCGATGCCAAACGATCTGTAGAGCAAGCTTTGGGCATTCTTTCAGCCATGCCGCACACCGATCACATCCAGCGACAGCTTCGCTCGGTCTATAGCCAGCTCGAGGGAATGCACGACCTCAAGCGAGCCGGTGGGGCCGGTGTGTCCTTTCGCTCAGCAGATTGGTGCTCAAAGGTGTTTGATACAGCACAGAGCTGATCGATCAACTGTGCAGCCCGACGGGCAGCAGGTGATTGGCCAAAATTTGTTCTTACAAAAATAGGATATCAATTTCAGGGGTATCAAAATCACCGAAAACTATATATTTTGACCTATCACATCTAAAGATCACAATTCAGGAAAGCCAGATGATTGATCCCTAAACTAACCACAATTGAATCTTCGATATGTTCGAGAACGACCGAAGGCCTGGCTGGTTGAATTGGTTATTCCTCGGCATGTTCATCTGGTCGTCCTGGCAGCTCGCAGGTTTCTGGATCAATCAGCTCCACGGTTGAGTGACGCCACTCTGATCAAGCCATACCCGTGAGGCGAAGAGTGCCCCACAAGTCGAAAACGCAGAAAATCAGACCAATCACAATCAAATCCCATGCGCGATGGCGCAATGCCCATGGGGCTAGGAAGAGTTCAGCAATCCCGTGCAGAGCTGTTCCGATAGCGATGTGTTCAAGCACCAACAGGCCGTGAGCCAGCAGGAACAGCGCACTGGCGATCCAGCGCATCAGTACCTGCCAAGAGCTTTGCAAGACCCTTCAATGCCGGGACAGGAAGAACTTTAAGCGTTCTTCAAACGAGACTCAAGTGATGCTGACCTCAGCAATGCTCGAAAACGCCAATCTGGTGTGTTTCTATTGCACGCTGGACATTCACACGTCGAAGATAATCTTCGTCTGCTTCTTTCATCGCCACTGGATCATCTTGAAAGAAGCAGCAATAGAGCAGATTTTCCACGCGC
Source organism: Synechococcus sp. ARS1019 (assembly GCA_002690325.1). Lineage (GTDB taxonomy): Bacteria > Cyanobacteriota > Cyanobacteriia > PCC-6307 > Cyanobiaceae > Parasynechococcus. The sequence continues at coordinate 30,260 of NZED01000035.1, read as the reverse complement.
TCTACAGGGATGTTCTGATCAGCGATCTCTTGCCAAATTCGCCGAGACAGCTCGTCATCAGCCAGCTGAAACTGAGATTCAACAAGGGATTGAACCAATGCAAACACTTTGTCCTGCTCCCTTGAAGCAGTGGACTGATAACTCAATCGGGTCCAAAGATTACTCAGAAGGGGCATCGGAGCCAGCAAGCACAGCTGATCACTGGAATCTTGGACAATTGCTCGAATCATGCAAAGTTCAGATGGATACAAAACAAACATTCTTAATTAAAGAAATCGACAGATCAACGCCTAACGCATAAACTATTAATAGAGAAGATAAATCCATGGCTGTCATAACAACCGTTGTGCTTGTGGCGTGCTGCCTAATGCTGGTCAAATTACTCCCAGGAATCGATCCCTAATCGGACATCGACCAAGCCCAATCAAAATACCGACGCCATTTGCAATGACACAGGGACCATCGATAACTGGCAGAACCTTGCTGCTTTTATCAGTGCTACTCCTCATGCTGACAGGCAAGGATGCAGTCAAGGCAGGCTCCGTATCTGCAGAAGGTCCAACCCGTGAGTTTGCTGAGGCGCAAACGCAGCGAATGTTACCCAAGAACGCTCAAAACCCTGAATTCCAATGCAAGGAGAAAGATGTGGGATCCAGCAGCCGCTGGCGCTGTATTGCACGATGGAGCGACTGAGCCAACCGAACGATTAAGAACTGCACGGACCATTGGAGCGGATGATCACCTCGTCTCCGATTTGCACTGCACTGAGAATCATCGACAGGCTCATATTATTGACGTTAATACAACCACCAGTTACTCTCTTGCCAATTTTTTTCTCGTTATTTGTTCCATGGATAGCAAAACTATACCAACGGAATGTTCCATCATATTCATTAAATGAAAACGGTTGATCCGTTGTCGGAACTGGAGCAAGGCTGATATAACCGTCTCCATACTCACCAGCTTCTCCGTCACCATTAAAATCAATTGAATTCATATTGCTGAATAAATCTTTTTTGAGGGCTTCTACAGTCCGCCCAGACAAACGAATCAATGCAGGATCCATCTCAAAACGATCAGCTGTCAAAACAGCATTCACACGGAAACGACCCAATGGGGTCCAACCTTCCTCAAAACGTGTGCCTTCACAGGCGATACCATTTTTGCCGTAGCCAACCTCAAAACGATTGCTGATTCCATTCACCACAATCGTTCCGACACTATTCGCTGGCTGATCAGCATCCAGCTGAATTTCAATGGGCTGATCAGCTCGAACCAGCTGTTCTTTGCTCTGTTGATCAGCCCCCCAAGGCTGACTGCAAGCCGACAAAAGGATGCAGACAGCCGCACCAGCAAGCCTTCCAGCGAGTGTCATCAGAAGCCAGATCGACTATCCAACATCATGCCGAAACTGAGCGGCAGAGCCAGGAGGCTGTCAATCATCGGTGTAGGGATAACGATTGGGAACAAAAAACTGTTCATTGAAAGGAGGCCGCTTGTAGTCGCCCTGACTTGGACGCTTGGGCATCTCAATCGCTGGTGGAGTCATATCCTCCCAAGGCACTTTGCTGACAATGTGATGCAGGCAATTCAAACGTGCACGACGCTTATCATTTGCTTCAACTGTGAACCAAGGAGCATCGGGGATATGCGTCTTTGAAAACATAATATCTTTGGCTTTTGAATATTCGACCCAGCGATTTCTCGACTCAATATCCATCGGGCTTAATTTCCATCGACGTTCTTCAGAGTCAATTCGATCTTGGAAACGCTTCTCCTGCTCTTCATCATTAATCGAGAACCAATACTTCAACAATAAAATCCCATCCTGGGAAATCATTCTTTCAAATTGTGGGCAAGCAACATAAAACTGTTCCACTTGCTCAGGGGAAGCAAACCCCATCACACGCTCCACACCAGCGCGGTTATACCAGCTGCGATCAAAAACGACGATCTCTCCCGCACTCGGAAAATGTTCGACATAGCGCTGGAAGTACCACTGCGACTTCTGTTGATCTGATGGAGTTCCAAGTGCCACCACACGACAACCTCGGGGATTCATTGGCTCAGTCAGCCGCTTAATCACTCCGCCTTTTCCAGCCGCATCACGACCTTCAAACAGGATGATGATCCTGAAACCAGTTGCTTTCACCCAGTACTGCATCTTGACCAGCTGGGATTGAAGCTTGGCGAGCTCTTTTTCATAGAGCTTCTTAGATAGTGATTTGTGGCTACTAAAACCTTCTTGTAGTTCAACCAATTTCTCTTGAGGCAATTCGAGATCTGAGCCAACAAAAAGAGGACTCGAATCATCGAGTACTGCAGGCATTTCTGGGAAAGCGTACTGAACCTTCTCGCTTTGGTCTCTATTCTTATTCTTCAGCTTATTGCTTTTTCCTGAGTGGTTTGATCCAGAATGATTCTTCCCCATGGCTTCAACGATGAGCAATATCGTATTTATTGCGAAGAAAGAAGCACATTTCTGAACCACTCAGGAAGTTTGCATGTTTGCCTCAAGGGTGATGACCACGGCGAACTGACCTGGTCTGTCAGAGCCCTCAGCGTGCTGATGGGTGATCGACAGACTGCCTCGATGGCCCTGCACCACATGGTTCACGATCGCCAATCCAAGTCCGCAGTGACCTGTCTGGCCGCGGGATGGATCCAATCGGTGAAACGGTTGAAGCGCTTTTCTCCATTCCTCGTCGCTCAGACCCGGGCCTTGATCCCAAATCTCAAGAATGGCGTGGTTGTGATGCTGTCTGAGACGAACAACAACCGGCGCTTGTCCGTAGCTGAAGGCATTGTCGATCAAGTTGGTCACAGCTCGGCCGAGTGCGACGGGACGAACCTCCGCCATGATCGGCGTCACATCGAGCTGAAGCATTCCTGCGGGATAGGAGGCCACAACCTCAGCCAACCACTCATCCAGTGGACAGGCAACAAACGGTTCACTGGTGCCACCTCCCGCGTAGAGCAGGAATTGATCCGTGATTCGTTCCAGTGCATCAAGATCACGATCCCAAGCCTGACTGTCTTCCATCGCCAGGTTCTGCAATGAGAGACGAAAGCGCAAACGGGTCAGCGGAGCCCGGAGGTCGTGGGCGATTCCAGCCAGCATTGTGTTGCGTTCGCGCTGGTTGTCAGCCAACCGCCCCACCATCGCGTTGAACCGCCGGGAAACGCGCATCACCACAGGTGCACCCTCTTCCGGCACGACGCCAAGATCAAGGTTCTGACCGTCACCAACAACCGACAGCGCACGGCCAAGACGACGTAACGGTCGGTCGACTTCAACAGCCAACACCAAACCAGTTGTCGAGACGGCTGCCATCACTCCTGCCAAGCCAAGCAGCATCGGTTGGGGAGGCCAGCCATGGGTCCGAGGCAGGGGTGCTCTCAACCAAACCGGCTCTAGAGGAGAGATCAATTCGATCCAAACCGCTGGATCGACTTGATCAACGGGTAAAAGCACCGGACATTCTCTGAGCCGTTGGCACAGCGCATCGGTCAACACTTGCTGATGCTCCAGTTGAACGGCAGAGGGTGCTGCCTTCACGGACGGTCGCTGCACAACAAGCAGATCCAGGCCCGTTAGGTCCTGAATCAAGATCGGTGGATAGCGCTCCAATGTGAGCTCGGTCAGGCGAACCTGCAGAGCCAGTTCTCTCCCCAATCGCAACACCTGCATTCGGTCGACTTGACGTCCGAATAGGCTCTGCAGCAAAAGCAAAAACACCGCCCAACTGGAGAGCAGAACGGCAATCCAGCCCAGACAGCGCAAGACTCCCGCTTTAGTCCTTGGCGGCTCTTGGCTGACCATCGGGAACGAAGACATAGCCGTAACCCCACACTGTCTGGATAAAGCGCGGTCGAGTCGGATCAGGCTCCACCAGCTTGCGCAGCCTTGACACCTGCACATCCATGCTGCGGCTGTCGGTCTCGCTGCCAGGACCACGCGACAGTTCAATCAGACGTTCCCGTGACAACGGCCTCTGCGGATGTTGAAGAAAGGCAGCCAACAAGCTGAACTCACCACTGGTGATCACCACCGGCTCACCTGAACGGATCAGGGTTCTCGACGAGAGGTTGAGCCTGTTCTCTCCAAACTGAACCTCACCACCATCGATCACTGGGGTACCAGCGGGCGCTGCCGTCCTGCGACGCAGCACAGCTTCAATGCGAGCTGACAACTCACGAGGCAGAAAAGGCTTACCGAGATAATCATCAGCACCTTGTTCCAATCCGATAATTCGATCGACACCATCAGCCCTTGCCGTCAACATCACGACCGGCAAATCATCACCGGCATCGCGTAGACGCCTCAAAGCTGAAAGTCCATCATCGCCAGGCATCATCAAATCGAGGACAAGCAAATCCGGACGCTGAAATTCAAGCCGTGCCTCGAACTGCTTGACATCGCAAAGGCAGCGGACGTCATATCCCTGATCAAGCAAATACGTTCCAACCATCTTTCTTAATTCGGGATCGTCATCCACCACCCAAACCATTGATGGACGTGTGGAGACTGCATTCACAGACCAGCTGATCTCAAAGAACGCACCCATCCTCGCTGCAGCCATTGGTGGCTTCAAGACAACAGATGAGGAAACACACAACTGAATGTGACTCGAGCAAACCGTAAGCTCCAACTTCAGCTCGCTGTTTCGATGCCGAATCCAACCGCCGCGATCATGGCCCAGGCATCCACCGCGCAACTCAAGGAGTATTTGCTTGGGTTCACAGCGGAGGCAGCTGTAATGGCGCTGGACGAATTAATCCGTCGTGGAGAAGACGGTTCCGCAGTGGTTCAACAACTTGAAGACGACTTACAGCCAAGCCTGGATCGCGGAATGGCCATGACCTCTTGCCGCGAGCTGATCGCCATTCTCAAGGCACATCTCACCAACAGCTAAAACGACTCATCGTCAGTCACATCTACCCATAATTCAGTCAATCATCGGATTGCCACAACTGTTCAAAGCACTAATAAGGTGTGTCTATGACAGTAAGGATTGGCCTGGTCACTGCTCTGCTGATGGCAGCATTGTTGATCAGGCCTGCTGTTGGCCAACAAGGCCGTCACACCTTTCGGGTCTACAACCATCGACTCAACTCGTTGTTGTACAAATTGGATCGCAACAACGATGGTTTTTTGGATCGCCAAGAGCTCGAAAACCATCCAGCACTGATTCGGCGCCTGCAACGCAAACAGGGTCAATCGTCACTCCGACTCGATGAATTCCGTTCCAATGGACAGGGTCCGAGTGGAGGCCGTTTGAGGCGCCGCTTCCTCGAAGCCGACCACAACGGAGACCTACATCTCTCCATTACGGAGGCGAGGGAGCTGCCCGGCATCAGCAGGCGATTTAACCAATTGGATCGCAATAACGATCGGAAAATTTCAATGGATGAGCTGTGGAACTATCAACGCGCCTTAGCTCCCGCTCCATAACGCTTCCGGACAGAGTGACCTTCACGTCTCGGCCGCAGCAATCGGTGCATTAAGCGCCAACAGCGCCAACTACCGCCCATCAACAGAACGGCGATCACCACCACCAAAGCAACGATTAAAGCCACCGCACCGAAGCCCAACACTCCCTCAAACAACTGTTGGAAGCCACGAATCAGATCCGCGATCGCCTCACTAACAACAGACAACAGATCAAAACGTGCAAGCAGAAGCTGCAAGATGATCAGTAGGCCGCCAGCGGTGCCCAGCATCAGGGCGATGCTGAACAGCTCTTTCACAACCGGCAGCCATCTCAGGCCTCGGGCACGGCGGTTGGGCGTCCTGGATTGGATTTTGCGTCGTTTCGATGAGCTAGCAGATCTCATGGCACGAGCTCGTAGCCAGCGCCTCGCATCCAACGTTCGAATTCAATCAGCACCAACTCGTTCGGACAATCAATCAAAGTGAGTTGACCCACGGTGCAATCGCCGTAACCACTGTGATGAAGAGTGAGGTGATATCCCGATCCACTCAATCCGCAAACTTCCGGATCACTCCGAACCACAACATCCAACGACGCACCGATCCTGGCGACCCATCGCCTCAGTTCTGACCAGCTGGATGGCATCTCAGGAGACTGGCTCATATCAAAGAAAAGAAGAACGACAAACGCAAACCAGGGTCAAGGCTGAGCGGGTTCAGCCAAGGGCTCAGCTTGTTGTTCAACAGGAACCGGCTCCTGGACGGGCGGCAGCGGCAAGACCATTGAACCAGCGGCCCCAAGGATCAAAGCCAAGCCTCCAAGCACAGGAGATGCCAAACGACGATGCAGGGGAATCCTTTCAGCAAGCTCACGCCGATGCAGCGGACGATCCATCGGAAGCGTCCAGCTCAACTGAACCCGCTGATCCATGCGCAGACGATCCAAACACCGCACGAGATCCGCTAAGTCGGCATCATCCAGCTGCAACTGCAGTGGAGCCACTCCTTCACGACTGCTCCGCAGCTCGAGTTGATGACCTGCGCGATCAGGGCCGATGGAGACGAATCCATCGCCTTCGCCAAAACGCTTCGGAGCCTTCGAAAGACAATGGCGTGCATAAGGCATCACCACCGCCATCATCGCTTCGAGATGTTCACGGGTGCCCTCCAGTTCGGGGGCAGCAACCAGTTGTAGGCGCCAGCCGGAGAGGATTCCGATGCTGTCGTTGCCCTGACCAGCGGACAAATCCGGGAATCCTTCGACGGTCAGCCGGGCTGCGGATTGTTCGTAGCGGTACGTTGTTTTCTGCATAGGTCAGGACGCCTTAAGGCGTGGGATCGAGCAAGGTTGCACGGAGACGGTCAATCCCCCCTGGCCCAGCAACCAAGGCAAGGGTTTGGATGAGCTCGCGATGCAGGGCTGGTCTTGTATCGCGGGCTTGAAGCCGCATCACAGCACCGCGCCTGGGATTCATCCGTTCATCGATCAAGTCGCTCAGGCGCTCATAAACCAAGGACCACCGCTGTTCAGTGAGTTGCTCAGGCTCACGGGTGGAAAGGAGTTGGTGAAGCATTGGATAGAGCCGCTCGGCCATGGCGCAAACCAGACAGATCAACGATTCAGCATCAACAGGATCGAGTTGATCACGGCGGGTTGATTTGCGAAGTGGATTGTGGCAGCGGCGTTTCCACAGCTCAACCCGGTTGGGAAAGCGTTGCTGCAGACCCATTTGATGGCTGGTCCACAGCATGGCCTCCCCCCCATTGAGGTCGAGGGCTTCGATGGTGAGCAAGAGCAGATCAAGACGCTCAACACCTCGACGGCCAAGCCGGACACCGCTTTGTGCTGGAGCTTCAGTCATGGCTGGGATGATGGCAGGGATCAGGCCCATGCGTCACCACCTTTTGGATCTTCAGCCCTTCATTCGAGCGATTCCAGATTTTCCAAAGCCTGGAATCCTGTTCCGTGACATCAATCCACTGCTCCGCTCACCCGAGGCGATGGATGACGTACTGGCTCAACTCGGCCGATTTAGCGACCGTGTGCAGCCAGACCTGATCGTTGGAATCGAATCCCGTGGCTTCATCATCGGCATGCCACTGGCTCTTCGACAGAGACTTGGATTCGTACCAGTTCGGAAACCAGGAAAGCTGCCCGGTGAGGTCATCGGTCTGGACTACGCCCTTGAATACGGCAGTGACCGCCTGGAAATTCAAGCGGACAGTTGCACGAACGGCAAACGGGTGCTGGTTGTTGATGATTTGCTTGCAACAGGTGGAACAGCTGCAGCGACGGGTCGGTTGGTGGAGCAGGCCGGTGGCACTGTGGTCGGTTACGCCGTTGTGATCGAATTACTTGGGCTCAACGGGCGCTCCAAACTCCCCGAGGGAGCCAATGTTGAATCCCTTCTGACTTATCCCTGAAGCTCGAGCCAATCCAACACTTGCTGCAATTGCTCGAGATTGAGCAATCCGAAGCTCCAAAGAACAATGGGAAGTGGAGATTGCTCGAGCTCAGCCTGTCGAAGGCCGAGATTGAGTGCCTCAGTACTCAATCCGATTTGGCGCTGAAGATATTGCAGGAGAGGCCTCGATGGAGGTGGCTGAGGATGCGAGCAGGTCACCATCCCTTCAGCGCAACAGAACATCAGTCTGGCAACGACCGGCAGAGTTGCAGAGGACCATCGGTCATGGCCCGGAGACTGAAGCGACGGAGGAAACCAACACGAGCCAAAGCCTGAATAGACAACCAACGCAAGGGCAGAAGAACAGGTTGGCGGTTGGAAAACAGTCTGACCAAAACGTCCGTTGCGACCCCCACCAACAACACATCGATAATCCGTCGGCGGCTGTAGCGCCCAGCCATGCGTCGAGGATTCGAGGTTGAACCAACGGTACGAACCAAATCCTCAACATCACGCCAACAAAGGTTGAGGCCCTGGCCACCAACGGGATGACAGCGGTGGGCTGCTTCTCCGATCAAGACACCAGACCCACGGTTAAAGCGACGGGAGAGCATCCACTCCTGCGGAAAAGCAGCGGGTTGATCAAGCAGCAAATCCGGCTGAACGCCGTGAGGAAGAACAGCGGCCAATTGATCGAGAAACAATGCAGCAGGCAAAGCCGCACGCTGCTGACAGCGCGCAAGCGGTGCACTCCAAACCACCTGATAGGTTTCGCCGCCCAATGGCAGTACAGCCATGGGGCCTTCAGGGCGGAACAATTCGTATGCCGTTCCGGCTCGCACTCCCCGGAGCACAACTTTCGCCGTTAAGCACCCCTGTCGGTAAGGCCAGCGCCAGACTCCGATCCCCCATGAGGTGCGTGTCAGAGAGCGTGGTCCATCTGCAGCCACCTCCAGAGACGGCAGCGTCGAATCATCATCCTCATGCGATGGCTGCTCACCGAGCGATAGCTGAACGCGGGAATGTTGGTTCAGTCGCTCCAGTAACACTGTCATCAACGGCCTGTGATCAAGGATCCAGCCGATGGCGCCATGGTCTTGGTTGGACCCTGCAAGATCATCGAGCCGGAAGACAGCGCGCTGACCGGTGGCTTGGTCGCGGAGGTCTAAGCGATCAAAGGGAACCAGATGCTCAAGGAGATCAGCCCATAGGCCGAGACGACAAAGCAAACGCCGGCTGGAGTGCGTGATTGCGTAGGCGCGGCTACGGCTCTGCAGTGCAGTGGCGGATTGAAGGTCGCGCAAACAAACAAAACAGCCCTGCTCTGCAAGAGCGAGGGCTGCGAGTGAACCGGTTGGACCGGCTCCAATGATCTGAACAGTTGGACTGGTCGAGGGCATCAAAAGAGTTTGACGAACCTCGAGCCGTGATCGTGAAATCAGCCGAGTCCAAGAAGACCTTGGGTGAAGGCTTCACCACCCATTGCGATTTCAGTTGCAAGCAAGGCGATGAAGCCAAGCATGGCCATGCGGCCGTTCAGCTTCTCAGCACGCTCATGGAAACCCCAGCCTTGCTCTGCCTCGACGACTTGCATGCGGGGCTCAGAAGCAAAAGCGTTCAACCGACCTCCGTCTTCGGTGGTCACGGTGGCGCCACGAATCACAGACGGAGAAGAAGAGGATTGGGTCATGTCCGGCCTGGGTTGCATTGCTAAGAAGTGTAAACCAGGTTTAAGAAATATTCACCTTCTTGCCAAGCGGAGCTGACAGAGCTCCTCAAAGGCAGGACGCAAAAGGAAGGGGTAGTCCCCGACCCACATCCGCAACCCTGGAAGCCAGGCATCACTGAGTGCTCCGATCCGGGAAAAATCTTTGCGCTCACTCAGCACCAAACAACGCACCAACGTGCCCCGACGGATCGATTGATGTTTTTTGTCCATTGGGAACGAAATCCGTCCGAGGTAGCCGTCCTCGTCCTCTAATTCGAGAAGCATCCACGTCCGGCGGTTTTCCACCAGCTCCAGCTGACCTCGACTGTCGGCCTGCTCATGGCTGTTCTCAACCCTTTCGCGGGTTTGAACATCGGCCACTTCACCCTCAAACAAGGCTGCTGTTGGGTAACGACGCAAGGTGGCATTGCGCTGTCCGGCCTGAACGATGGGGCCCCACAGCACATACAGCAGAAACACCACACCAATCACCAGCCAGACAGGCCCCCAACGGCTGGCCATCTGGCTTTGGCTGATCAATAGAGCGATGACACCGCCAATGGCAGCAACCATCAATCTCTGCAGAATCTGCTGAGGATTGCCCATCGCAAAACGGAACTGATTGCCAGTTGCCACGGCCGGAATCAGTTTTTGGAGTTCACCTGGGCGAAGGGGGATCAACATTGATGTTCGGTGCTCAGATCAAACGTTCGAGGCCATAAACCAACGCATCGAGAGAGCGCACCTTGCGCACCGTCAGCAGCACGCCAGGCATGTATGCGGACCGATCAATCGTGTCGTGGCGGAGCGTGTACGTCTCCCCAGGCGCTCCGAACATCACCTCTTGGTGTGCCACAAGACCTGGAAGACGCAAGGAGTGCAGTCGCAATCCACTGTCGCGGCGCCCGCCGCGGGACCCTTCCAGAGATTCATGTTCATCCACTTCAGCGGGGTTGAACTGCTTGCCGAGTTCTTCCATCAGTTCAGCAGTTTTGATGCAAGTTCCACTCGGTGCATCAGCCTTGCGGTTGTGATGCAGCTCCGTGAGCTCCGCGTGGTCGTAGAAGCGAGCCGCTGCTGCTGCGGCCTGTTGCAGGAGCACCATTCCAACTGAGAAATTCGGAATCACCGCCCCTCCAATAGAGGCCTTGCCAGAGAACTCCTGGAGTTCGCTGAGTTGCTGAGGCGATAACCCTGTCGTTCCGATCACCGGATGCACGCCGTAGGCGATCGCTGCACGGGTGTGCTCATAGACAACAGACGGATGAGTGAAATCCACCAAGACAGCTCCCTGCCCAGCACCGGCGTCTCTGACTGACTGACTGACCGCACAGAGACACCCCTCGAAATCAGCGGTTACGGCCACCTCGAGTTCGCCGAGACCGAGCTCGATGCCCACGTCAGCCCCTTCCTTGCCGGGCGTGTTGTCGATGGCACCAACCAGAGAGCAATCTTCGGCACCGACAACGGCGCGTATTACTTCTGCGCCCATACGGCCCAGCGCTCCAGCCACGACAACGGGAATCTGCGAGGACATTGCGAAGCAGAGAAGATCCCTAGAGCCTATGGGGCGACTCGTGTAACGGCGGACTCGAAATTCTCGCGTCCAAGTCGCAGTCACCGTAAGGTTCTTCACATTGCTCAAGACGCGCAGATGTTCACGCAGGTCCGCTCCGCCGATCGCCGAGTTGTTCCTGCTGAGGGCCAGAACCACACGTCTGTGATGAAAGCCGTGTATGTGGTTCTTGAACCCCAGTACCAAAACGCCCTGACCCAGGCAGCAACAGCCCTCAACGCGTCGGGGTCACATCTGGGAATTGAACTCAGTGGCTACCTGATTGAGGAGCTTCGAGACGAGAGCAACTACGCCGATTTCTGTGCTGATGTCGCAGAAGCTGATGTTTTCGTCGCCTCGCTGATCTTTATCGAAGATTTGGCCCAAAAGGTTGTTGATGCAGTCGCTCCCCATCGGGACCAGCTCAAAGCAGCCGTTGTTTTCCCTTCCATGCCCGAGGTGATGCGACTGAACAAGCTGGGGAGCTTCTCAATGGCCCAGCTCGGTCAAAGCAAAAGTGCCATTGCCGGGTTCATGAAAAAGCGGAAGGAAGCCGGCGGTGCCGGCTTCCAAGACGCCATGCTCAAGCTGCTGAACACACTCCCCACAGTTCTGAAATACCTGCCGGTCGAGAAGGCCCAGGACGCTCGCAGCTTCATGCTGAGCTTTCAGTACTGGCTTGGTGGCACTCCGGACAACCTCCGGAATTTCCTCTTGATGCTGGCGGATAAATACGTCTTTCCCGCAGCTGAAGGTGAAGACCGTCCGGCGATGGAGGTTGCTGAACCAGAGGTCTTCCCTGACCTCGGGATTTGGCATCCCCTTGCTCCCACCATGTTCGAGGACCTCAAGGAGTACCTCAACTGGACAGAAAGCAGAAACGATCTCTCCGAAGAAGCACGTCAGGGCCCAGTGATTGGTCTTGTCCTCCAGCGCAGTCACATCGTCACGGGTGACGATGCGCATTACGTGGCCACCATTCAGGAACTCGAGTTCCGTGGTGCCCGCGTTATCCCGATTTTCTGTGGAGGCCTCGACTTCTCCAAGCCAGTCAACGCCTTCTTCTACGACCCTCTCAACCCAGAGCAACCTTTGGTTGATGGCATCGTGTCCCTCACCGGATTTGCTCTGGTGGGTGGCCCTGCACGCCAAGATCATCCCAAGGCCATTGAGTCGCTGAAGAAGCTCAACAGGCCCTACATGGTGGCTCTTCCTTTGGTGTTCCAAACCACGCAGGAATGGGAACAAAGCGATCTTGGCCTGCACCCGGTGCAAGTGGCCTTGCAGATCGCAATTCCTGAACTCGACGGTGCTATTGAGCCCATCGTGCTCTCAGGCCGTGATGACGCCACCGGAAAGGCACACACCCTTCAAGACCGTGTGGATGCCATCGCCGAACGGGCGATCCGCTGGTCATCGCTGCGGATCAAACCTCGGATCGACAAGAAATTAGCCATTACGGTATTCAGCTTTCCTCCAGACAAGGGCAATGTCGGCACAGCTGCCTATCTGGACGTCTTCGGCTCCATCCACCGGGTGATGCAAGAGATGAAAGCGAAGGGATACGACGTTCAGAACCTCCCTTCCACACCAAAAGCACTGCTTGATGCGGTGATCACGGACCCCGAAGCCTTAGAGGGTGCTCCTGAACTCTCCATCGCCCATCGGATGAGCGTGGATGAATACGAGAGCTTGACTCCCTACTCCACGCGTCTTGAGGAGAACTGGGGCAAACCCCCAGGCAATCTCAACAGCGATGGCCAAAACCTCTTGGTGTTCGGGCGTCATTTCGGCAATGTGTTTGTCGGCGTTCAGCCCACGTTTGGCTACGAAGGCGACCCGATGCGCTTGCTGTATTCGCGTAGTGCAAGCCCCCACCACGGCTTCGCGGCTTACTACACCTACCTACAGAAGATTTGGAAAGCGGATGCCGTTCTCCACTTCGGAACCCATGGCTCACTCGAGTTCATGCCTGGTAAGCAGATGGGAATGAGTGAAACCTGCTACCCAGATTCTCTGATTGGTGCACTCCCAAACCTGTACTACTACGCGGCCAACAATCCCTCAGAGGCCACGATCGCCAAACGCCGCGGCTATGCCTCCACGATTAGCTACCTGACACCACCTGCCGAAAATGCTGGCCTCTACAAAGGCCTCAAAGAGCTTGGCGAGTTGGTGGGGTCTTACCAACAACTCCGTGAAGGTGGTCGGGGAATTCAGATCGTCAACACCATTGTTGAAACAGCACGTCAGTGCAATCTCGACAAAGACGTCGACCTCCCTGAAGACGATGCAGCGGCCTTGGAACTGGAAGGCCGTGATGCCCTCGTTGGCGCGGTGTATCGCCAGCTGATGGAGATTGAGAGCCGTCTGCTCCCCTGTGGTCTCCACACCATCGGAAAACCTCCGACTGCTGAAGAAGCCATCGCGACACTCGTCAACATTGCTGCCCTTGAGCGCGATGAAGATGGTTTGCGCTCACTCCCAGCGCTGCTTGCTGAATCGATCGGTCGAACGATCGAAGACATCTATAAAGGCAACGACGAAGGTGTTCTCGCCGATGTCGAACTAAACCGCACTATCACGGAGACCAGTCGAGCAGCCGTTGGCTCCATGGTCCGCTCACTGACCGGAATGGATGGGCGGGTCAGCATGCGCAATGCGTTTGGTTGGTTCTACGACCTGCTGGCACGTTTCGGCCTCAAGCTGCCCTCTCCTTGGCTGCGCGCTTGCTGCAGCAATGGATTCACACAAGTGGATTCCACTGAACTCGACAAGCTCTTCGGCTATCTGCGCTTCTGCCTGGAGCAAGTCTGCGCCGACATGGAAATGGAGAGCCTGCTGAAGGCCCTGGATGGTGAATACGTGCTGCCCGGCCCTGGTGGCGACCCCATCCGCAACCCTGGCGTACTTCCAAGCGGCAAAAATATCCATGCGCTCGACCCACAAGCCATCCCCACACGTGCTGCCGTAGCCGCCGCCAAGGGTGTAGTCGACAAGCTGATTGAACGTCAGCGTGAAGAGCAAGGTGCTTGGCCTGAAACCATTGCCTGCGTCCTCTGGGGCACGGACAACATCAAGACCTACGGCGAATCGTTAGCTCAGATTCTCTGGTTTGTCGGAGTGAAGCCAATGCCTGACTCCGTTGGTCGCGTGAACAAATTGGAGCTGATTTCCCTCGAGGAGCTGGGCCGGCCAAGAATCGATGTGGTCGTGAACTGCTCCGGCGTGTTCAGGGATCTCTTTATCAATCAGATGGCCCTGATTGACCAGGCTGTGAAGATGGCAGCTGAAGCTGAAGAGCCCCTCGAGCAGAACTTCGTTCGTAAACATGCGCTCGAGCAGGCTGAGAAAGAAGGCACAAGCCTGCGTGATGCAGCCTGCCGGGTGTTCTCAAACGCCAGCGGAAGCTACAGCTCCAACGTCAACCTTGCCGTTGAGAACAGCACTTGGGAAGAAGAAGGCGAGCTGCAAGAGATGTACCTCTCCCGCAAAACCTTCGCATTCAATGCTGATAATCCTGGCGAGATGAACCAGAAGCGTGAGGTCTTCGAAAATGTCATGAAGACCGCTGATGTGACCTTCCAGAACCTCGACTCAGCCGAGATCTCCCTCACTGACGTCAGTCATTATTTCGATTCCGATCCAACCAAATTGATCGCCGGTCTGCGAGATGACGGGAAAGCTCCAACGAGCTACATCGCCGACACCACGACGGCCAATGCTCAGGTCCGCTCCCTCAGCGAAACCATCCGCCTGGACTCCCGCACCAAGCTCCTCAACCCCAAGTGGTACGAGGGGATGCTCGACTCTGGCTACGAAGGTGTGCGTGAAGTCGCCAAACGACTCAACTTCACCTTGGGCTGGAGCGCCACCAGTGGTGCGGTGGACAACTTCGTTTACGAAGAAGCCAACGAAACCTTCATCAATGACCCTGAGATGCGAAAGCGCTTGATGGAGCTCAATCCCAACAGCTTCCGTCAAATCGTGGGAACGCTGCTCGAGGTTCATGGTCGGGGTTATTGGGAAACGTCGGACGAAAACATCGAACAACTCCAGGAGATGTACCAGGAGATCGAAGATCGGATTGAGGGCGTGGTGACCGATTAAATCCCCTACTCGGGGGCACGAAGATGTCGATGCTGAATGAATCAACATCGACATATTGATCGTCGATGGAATATGAAAAGTGTCTTCTCTACAATACAAGCAGCGTGAGAATCGTCTTAGCACTCATACAACCATGACAAATCCCTTTTATTAAGTACCAACCCCTTAATAGTGATCGATGCCTGACAGGAACGAATAACAAGCTCCAATCCATCATCACTCTGCTACCAGAATCAATACGCCACCAAATAGGCGTCTTTAAAGTGCGGATAGATTCTTTGGTTAACCCTAAAACCCTGCCAGGCTTTAACCTTTCGATCGCTCTGAAATCAAAAATGAAACCCGTGAGACGTTCTTACGATTGTCGACTTCACTGAGCCAAAACATTTCTTAACCACCAAACATTTTTGAAGATCTCGACTGATGTTCTCAAACAGGAGACCCCTTCTTCTCTTTGCTTGCTACTCCCATGGGCATCATTAGACCCGCCAAGAGACTGTGTGATTCGAACTCACAAAAACAAAAACGCTCTGGCTTACAAAAGTGACGTCACCAGAGTGCTGACGCCATGCGCAGGGTCTGCACAATCGGTCCGACGTCATGGACGCGAACGATCGCTGCGCCGGCATGTGCACAGCGACAAGCCACCGCAGCCGTGCCCCACAGACGAGCCTTTGGTCTGGGTTCGTTGAGAACGTCGCCAATAAAGCGTTTGCGTGAGGGGCCGATCAGCACCGGCACTGAGCCTTGCGTGAGCTGCTCCAGTTCCCGCAGCAGTTGCAAGTTCTGTTCGTGGGTTTTCGCAAAGCCGAGTCCGGGATCCCAAATGATTTGCGTCTGGTCCACGCCTGCCTGGAGAGCGGCATCGCTGCGTTCCATCAGCCCTCTCCTGACCTCATCCACCACATCGCTGTAGTCGGTGAGCTGATCCATCGTTTTGCTGTCTCCACGGCTGTGCATCAGGACGACTGGACATCCAGCATCAGCAACCACTCTCAAGAGATCTGGATCGCGCCGCCCACCACTGATGTCATTGATCCAGTTCGCACCAGCGTCCAGAGCCGCGGCGGCGACAGGGGCCAGAAAGGTGTCGACGGAGATCAGTGCCGACGGGAGATTCTCCCGAATCGCTTTGAGTGCAGGCAACAGCCTGCGACATTCTTCGTCAGCTCCAACCTCCTCAGCACCTGGGCGAGTGCTCTGGGCACCGAGATCCAAGACATCAACGCCGCTCTTCAACTGCCGTACGGCTTCAGCGACGGCTCTGTCACGGGCGAAGAAACGACCTCCGTCACTAAAGGAGTCGGGGGTGATGTTGATCACCCCCATCACCGCAGTGCGATGGCGCCAGTTCTTAGGCCAGATCAATGAATCAGCCAGCTTGATAGTTAGCGATCCGTCCAAAACTCTCTGGATCCAACGATGCTCCACCAACCAAGACACCGTCGATATCGCTCATCGCCATCAACTCATCGATGTTGCCGGGCTTCACCGAACCGCCGTATTGGATCACCAGATCAGGAGCACCCACCCAACTCCGAATCAGGCCACAGATTCGGTTGGCTTCTTCTGATTCACAGGTCTTGCCCGTTCCAATGGCCCAGATCGGCTCATAAGCCACTACCAGTTTGTCTGGATCGAGGTTCTCAAGACCCTGCTCGATTTGACGGCGAATCACCCGTTCCGCTTCACCGCGTTCCCGCTGCTCATCACTTTCTCCAACACAGACGATCGGAATCAGACCATTGTCCTGAGCTGAGCGCGCGCGCAGATTGATCTGCTCGTCACTCTCCGAAAAATATTTGCGCGGTTCACTGTGGCCGACGATTGAGTAGGCCACACCGTGCTCCTTGAGCATCGCCGGTGAAATCTCAGCGGTAAAAGCACCGGACGTTTCCCAGTGAACGTTTTGGCTGGAGAGAGCCAGTCGGCTGCCCTTGGCCAGCTCCGCCATGGTGGAAATGGCCGTAAACGGAGGAGCCAGAACCACCTCACGGTCGTTTGGAGTTTGGTCCAACTGAGGGAGAAAGGCAGCCATGAACTCCCTGGCCTGGGCACAGGTCATGTGCATCTTCCAGTTGCCAGCGATCACCGGTCTGCGCACGCCTTAAGCCTCAGCAAATGTTGGGCCAACTTACGGCGTGGAAGCCACGTTCTCACCAACGACGGCCGAGTCAGCCCCAAGAACAACCTGATCGCCCTCCACCAGTTGGCGTCCGCGGCGGGTCTCGATCGCTCCATTGACGGTGACAGCACCTGACTGAATGTGCTGTTTGGCCTCACCACCGGTGCCGACCCAACCCATCCACTTCAGGTATTGATCCAGTTTCATCGGCAGCGGTGATCCAGAGACGACATTGATACTGTGCCGGCATGCTTTCTTCCTCTCCGGCGGGCTTCCGCAGACTGCTGCCGTTGCTGCGACCGCATCTCCGCCGGCTGACCTGGGGAGCGCTCTGCATGCTGGCCTATGTGGGCTGTTGGCCGTTGCTGATGCATCTGGCCGGCCAGTTGATCCCAGCCATTGGTGCCGGAGAACTGAACCGTGTGATCGAAGTGATCGCTCTAGCGATCAGTGTGTTTCTGATTCAAAAAGTGGCCCAGTTCGGCCAGGACTCACTCCTCGCGGGTCCAGCGTTGCGCGTCAGTCAGGACCTGCGACGAAATGTGTTTCGCCAGCTCCAGCGCGTGGAGTTGGGTGCCCTCGAGAAACTCTCGTCCGGCGATCTGACCTATCGCCTCACGGAAGATGCAGACCGGGTCAGTGAGGTGATTTACAAGACGATTCAGGACACAGTGCCCAGTGCCCTCCAGTTGGTCGCTGTGTTCGGCTACATGACCTGGCTCGACTGGAAGCTTTCCGTAGCGATCATCCTGATCGCTCCACTCGTGGCTGTGCTGATCAGCCTTTTCGGGGCAAAAGTCATGGCTGCCACTGAACGCAGCCAAAACAAAGTCAGTGAACTGGCGGGACTGCTCGCTGAGGCCATCGAAGGCCTTCCATTGGTCCGGGCCTTTGCCGCCGAGCCCTGGTTGCAGGATCGCTTTGAAACCAAGATCGATCAGCACAGGCAGGCGCGCTATCGCACCTATCGCCTGGTGGCACTTCAGCATCCGGTAATCGGATTCATTGAAGTAATCGGCATCCTCACGGTTCTCGGACTTGGTGCAGCACGCATTCAGTCCGGTGACCTCGATGGGCAGGGCTTCAGCAGCTACGTCGCTGGGCTTCTGATGCTGATCGACCCAATCAGTCATCTCACCACCAATTTCAATGAGTTCCAGCAGGGACAAGCCTCACTGAAGCGTCTCCGAGATATCGAGCGAGAACCGAAAGAAGCCACCGATCCTGTAGAGCCCCTCACCCTCGGACGCCTGCGCGGTGACCTGGACTTTCAGGGAGTGCAGTTTGGTTACGACCCCAACGAGCCAGTCTTGAGGGACTTAAGCCTGTCCATTCAGGCCGGTCAGGTGATCGCCTTAGTCGGTCCATCAGGTGCGGGAAAAAGCACACTGTTTTCGTTGTTACTTCGGTTCAACAGGGCACAGCAGGGATCCATCGCCTTAGACGGCCACGATTTGAGTCTGCTCAAAGCGAGGGATGTTCGACGCCAGGTTGCTTTGGTTCCACAACGCACCACCGTGTTCTCAGGAACCATTTTTGAGGCCATTCGCTTTGGACGTCAGGCCAGTGACGATGACGTGATCGATGCAGCGCGGTTGGCCAACGCTGATTCATTCATCCGCAAACTTCCCGAGGGCTACAACACCATGCTCGAAGAGCGTGGAAGCAATGTCTCAGGTGGGCAACTCCAACGGATTGCGATTGCACGTGCCGTGCTGGGCAACCCTGCCCTGCTCTTACTCGATGAAGCCACCAGTGCGCTTGATGCTGAGGCGGAGGCCGCCGTTCAACTCGGTCTGCGTCGCGCAATGGAAGGTCGAACCGTTTTGGTCATCGCCCACCGACTGGCCACGGTTCAAGAAGCCAACCGCATTGTTGTGCTTGAGCACGGCCAGATCGTCGACAGCGGCACCCATGATGAGTTGATGCAACGTGGAGGCCGTTATCGCGATCTCTGTGAGCGGCAATTCATTCGCGACCTCCAGGGTTCAGAAACGTCCAACGCCGAATAGCAACACAACGGTCTGAGCCGTCTGCAATCAACACCCCTACAGTCAGCGAGCCGAAACGCCTTCTACGACTCCCGGCACGACTGATGACTGACTCTGCAGCAAACAATCCCAATCCAGTGCTCACCTTCGAGGGAAAGCGTTACGACCTCAACACCCTTCCCGACGAACTCAAGGAGTTGGTGCGTGGCATGCAAGTCGCCGATGCTCAGCTGCGGATGCATGAAGACACCCTCAAGGTGCTGGCCGTCGGGCGTCAAAGCTTGGCGATGCAGCTGAATGAAAAACTGAAGAACGTCACACCCATGGCAGACGGCCAGGGCTGAGTCGATCAGTTGAATCAAAAAAAAGGGGGGCCATGGCCCCCTTTTTTTGATTGAAGCAACAGCCGCTCAATCGGAGAAGTTGTAAGAGCGAGTGAGTTTGAACACCGTTCCACTCAAGAGCAGCAAAGCGATCAGGTTGGGCAGCGCCATCAGACCATTCAGAGTGTCAGCGACGCCCCAAATGGCTCCACTGGTGCCAGCCACAGACGCAAACACAACCATCGCAACCCACAGCAAACGGAACGGCAGCACGGCACCGTCCCCGAACAAATAGATCGTGCAACGCTCGCCATAGAAGCTCCAGCCAAGGATGGTGGTGAAGGCAAAAATGATCAAACCCGCTGTCACGACGAAGCCACTACCTGGCAAACCGCTATCGAAAGCAGCGATAGACAGGGTGGAACCACTGAGCCGTTCACCTGCGTTGTTCATCAACAGATGGGCCTGAGTGGTGATGATCACCAGGGCGGTCATCGTGCAGATCACCAGGGTGTCGATGAACGTGCCCAGCATCGCGACGGTGCCTTGGCGAACCGGATCATCTGTCTTTGCGGCCGCGTGAGCGATCGGAGCACTGCCTAGGCCTGCTTCGTTCGAGAAAATGCCGCGTTTAAATCCCATCAACACCACCTGACCGAACGCCCCCCCCGCAGCAGCCTCGCCGCTGAATGCATTGCCAAAAATGGTGCCGAAGGCCTCTGGAACGGCAGCAGCATTGGCAATCAGGACGAACAAACAGGCGCCGATATAAAGCACTGACATCAATGGCACCAAGGTTGACGCCGCTTGTGCAATGCGGCGGATTCCACCAATCACAACGGCGAAGACCAGCACGCCCAGAACAATTCCGGTCAACAAACGGGGAATTCCAGCAGCCTCCAGAGCGGAAGAAACCTCGAACGCTTGAACGCCGTTACCGATCCCGAATCCAGCAAGCATGCCGAACAAGGCAAAGAGACCCGCCATCCAGCTCCAGCCAGCACCGAGGCCATTGCGGATGTAGTACATCGGGCCACCGACATAGTGACCGTGCTCGTCGGTATCGCGGAAGTGAACAGCGAGGACGGCCTCGGCGTATTTAGTGGCGGTGCCGAACACCGCGATCACCCACATCCAGAAGACGGCTCCCGGTCCGCCCAGGGCAATCGCCCCGGCGACACCAGCAATGTTCCCGGTTCCCACCGTGGCGGAAAGCGAGGTCATCAAGGCCTGAAATGGTGTGATCTCGCCTTCGCTGTCAGCTTCACTGGGGCGAACCAGCATCGCGAAGCCGTAGCCGAGTCGGCGCAAGGGCATGAAACCAAGGCCCACCATCAGCAGGATCCCCGTCAGGGCGATCAACAGAACAGTTGGCCATCCCCAGACCAACCCATTAATCGGGTTATTGATCGCCTGGATTGATGTGTCTAACGAATCCATCGCCAGCGTGTGAATCCGTGGATGGTGTCACAGCTGGCGATGGCCGGCAATGCAATCAGAGTGCTTCGAGATTCTCGAAACGGAAGGTCTGAGAACCGGCGGGCTGTTCACCGTGGGCTTCAGTCTCAATCACACGTTCCTGAAGAACCCAAGGACCGCTTTCCGAAAGAGGAACGAACGTGTCCTTGAAACTGCTGCGACCACCGCGTGCTTCACCGGTAGCTGGATCTGCGTATTGGCTGGTGTAGGTGTGGCTGAGGGAGCCACTTCCTGTATCTGTGATCGCCGTGGTGAAAATCGTCACGACAGTTCCATGGATATGGCGATGAACCATCGTCACCACATCATCTTTGATGCGATAGCGATCGCCCTCTCCTTTGCCGCCAACGATCACCTCTGTACCAACCGCATCGGTCTCACCCGCAGTAAACGTGTTCTCCGCGTGGGTTTGCTCAAAGGCGCGACGAACCCGGTGAATCGCCACTTCCCAGAGCTGTGAATGAACAGCCTTGAGCACGGTTTCGTCTTCGATTCCCTCGACGGAGGCTTTCAAGTCCTTGCCAATACTGAAGCGACCTTCAACCCGCTGGTCGCCCTGACTCCAAACACAGGTTCCGCTGTAGCCACCGAAGCCTGGGTCCCAGGTGTAGCGATTCTCGTAAGCACGCTGAAACACGGGTCGGAGATCGGTTCCAGGCTTCAGAGGGACAGACGTTGTCACAACGGATTCATCGTGGGTTTCAACCCTACCGACGCGAACCGATCAAACCGGAATGAACATCTTGCAAGGCGTGGATGCCAAGAGTGGGCTGATCCTGGAGCGCGGAAATAGCCTCAACGGCGGCACGGGCTCCCGCCAGCGTTGTGACGGTGGGAACGGCGTAATCCAGGGCAGCCCGACGCAAATATTTGTCGTCGTGGGCAGCCTGACGCCCGATCGGAGTATTGATCACCAACTGCACTTGGTTGGAGCGGATCAAATCTTCAATATTGGGTCGCCCTTCATGGACCTTGAGAACCGAGCGAACGGTTAATCCTCCCCGCTCCAATGCATGGGCAGTACCGGAGGTCGCGATCAAATCAAATCCGAGTTCAATCAAGCGAGCTGCCACGGGAACAAGAGAGTCCTTATCGCGATCGTGCGTCGACAGAAAAACCGTGCCTGTTATTGGCAAGGCTTCGCCAGCGCCGAGCTCGGCCTTGGCATAAGCCATGCCAAAACTGGTGGCGGACCCCATGACCTCTCCCGTGGAGCGCATCTCAGGGCCCAACACTGTGTCGGAGCCTGGGAAGCGTCGGAATGGCAAAACCGCTTCCTTAATCGCTTGCAACGGTGGGACAGGCTCCTCTTGCAAACCAATCTGCCGAAGCGTTTCTCCGCTCATCAAACGCGTGGCCAGACGAGCCAGCGGTTGGCCAGTGGCTTTAGCAACAAAGGGAACTGTGCGAGATGCTCTGGGGTTGGCCTCAATGATGTAAACGATTTCCTCACCATCCACGGCGCGCTGAACGGCGAACTGCAGATTGATCAGTCCACGGACTTGCAATGCCAAGGCAAGATCCCGACTCCAAGCACGAATGGTTTCCAAGGCGGTTTCTCCCAGCGAAACCGCGGGCAAACAGCAAGCGGAATCCCCCGAGTGGATTCCCGCGGGTTCGATGTGCTCCATCAAACCGCCGATCACCACATCTCCGGTGTGATCGCAGAGCGCATCAACATCGACCTCAACTGCATTTTCGAGGTACTGATCGATCAAAACAGGATGATCAGGTTCCACCTGCACCGCTTCTCGCATGTAGCGGTTGAGCTCGTCTTGATCAAAGACGACTTCCATTGCACGACCACCCAGCACATACGAGGGACGCACCACCACGGGATAACCAACCTTGGTCGCCACGTTGCGAGCTTCCTCCTCACTTCTGGCGAGACCATTTCTCGGTTGGCGAATGTTCAAATCCCGAAGAATTGCCTCGAACTGCTCGCGATCTTCAGCACGATCGATCGATTCCGGAGATGTTCCCCAGATGGAGGTTCCTGAAGCCTTGCCTTCATCACCGTTCAACCAGTTCAGAAGAGGAATGGCGAGTTTTAACGGCGTCTGCCCCCCGAACTGAACCACCACGCCATCGGGTTGTTCCACTTCGATCACATTGAGGACATCCTCAAGGGTCAACGGCTCGAAGTAGAGACTGTCACTGGTGTCGTAATCAGTGGACACCGTTTCTGGGTTGCTATTCACCATCACCGTGGTGATGCCTTGGTCCTGTGCTGCGAAGGACGCGTGACAACAGCAGTAATCGAATTCGATGCCTTGACCAATTCGATTGGGCCCCCCACCCAAAATCATCATCTTTCGCTTGACCTTTGAGGGAGCACTGACTTCATTGGCGACAGGCCGATCAATCAACGTCCCGTCGGCAGCCAGGGTTTGGAGCGGCCGCTCATAGGTTGAATAGTGATACGGCGTGGTTGAAGCAAATTCAGCTGCACAGGTATCGACGGTCTTGAACACCGCTCGAACGCCGTGGTCATGCCGGTGACGACGAACCTGCAGCTCATCCGATCCAGTAGCCCAGGCGATTTGACGGTCTGAAAAGCCAAGTTGCTTGAGCTCGAGTAACTGGTCCGAGTTGAGATCCGCCAGCTGCTTGCCGTTCAACAAGCTCTGCTCGAGATTGATGATTCCACGCAACTTTGCGAGGAACCAAGGATCAATGCTGCTCATCCGATGAATCTCCGCATTGCTGCGGCCACGCAGCATCGCTGTACGAACCGTCAAGATCCGCTCCGGTGATGGCGTTCGGAGCAGTCGATCAATCTCTGAATCGGACAGATTCGGTTCAATCCGATCACCACCCCATCCAGAGAGACCTGTTTCCAGCGATCGCATCGCTTTCTGAAACGACTCCTCGAAGCAACGTCCAATGGCCATCGCCTCTCCCACGGACTTCATCGACGTGGTCAGGACGGCGGGACTTCCTCGAAATTTTTCAAAGGCAAAACGCGGAATTTTCGTGACCACGTAATCGATTGTGGGCTCGAAACATGCAGGGGTCTGCCCCGTGATGTCGTTCAGGATTTCGTCCAGCGTGTAACCGATGGCCAGGCGCGCAGCGATCTTTGCGATCGGAAAGCCGGTGGCCTTACTCGCCAGAGCAGACGAACGACTCACCCGAGGGTTCATCTCAATAACAACGACATCACCGTTCGCTGGATTGATCGCGAACTGAATATTGCTGCCACCGGTCGCCACTCCGATTTCACGAATAATCGCGATCGATTGATCACGCAGGCGCTGGTATTCCCGATCGGTCAGTGTCTGTGCAGGAGCCACCGTGATCGAATCACCGGTGTGCACCCCCATCGGGTCAAGATTCTCGATACTGCAGACGATGACAACGTTGTCTGCGCGGTCACGCATCACCTCCAGTTCGAATTCCTTCCAACCCAGCAGTGACTGCTCGATCAGGATCTGGGAAACAGGACTGGCTTCTAATCCGCTCTTGCAGATGGCTGCATATTCCTCAGGGTTGTAAGCGATTCCTCCCCCGCTGCCCCCCAACGTGAAGGCCGGTCGAATAATGCGAGGAAAACTGCCAATGGCGGCACCCACCGCCTCCGCCTCCTCCATCGACGAGGCAATGCCAGATGGGCACACCTGAACGCCAATGCGTTCCATAGCTTGCTTAAACAGAAGCCGGTCTTCTGCCTTCTGAATGGCCTGAAGATCAGCCCCGATCAACTCAACACCAAAACGCTCAAGCGTGCCGTTCTCAGCCAGGGTGACGGCCAAGTTCAGAGCGGTCTGACCACCCATGGTCGGCAAGAGGGCATCCGGGCGCTCGGTTTCGATCACCCGTGTCACCACTTCAGGGGTGAGAGGTTCGATGTATGTGCGATCAGCCATTTCCGGGTCGGTCATGATCGACGCCGGGTTGGAATTCACCAACACAACCTCAAAACCTTCGGCTCGAAGTGCTTTGCAGGCCTGGGTTCCCGAGTAATCAAATTCACAGGCCTGACCGATCACGATCGGCCCGGAGCCCAACAGCAAAATGCGGCGCAGATCGGTCCGCCTAGGCATGAGCTGAGGTGAATAGCCAAACAGCCTCAGCCTCTCACGCGACAGTTTCCGCTCACGATGCACGAATCACAGCAAGAGGCTCGCTACCGTTGGGGTATGTGTCGTCGGATGTGATGAGTGAGCTCCAGCGCCTGAAGGGGCTGATGCCACCTGAAATGCAGAGCTGGGTCTTTGTGGAATCCGCTGCGGCGGTCGAGCCACCGTTGATCACCCTCGAGGAGATCGGCAGGGATGAGGTTGAAATTCAGATCGATCTCGAACGCTGGGACGGACTAGCCCTGGATCACCGCAATCTGTTGTTCTGGCACGAAGTTGGGCGCATTCAGAACGACACCATCCCTCGGGATGGTTGGGAAATGGCAGCTTTGGCGATCGGTCTGGGTGGTGCGATTGGAGAACTGTGGGTCCAGGACGGACTGCTGCTGATGATGGCCTTGGGTTTGTCGGGCTTTGCGGGCTACCGCCTCTACCTCAAAAACAACTCCGAGAAACGACTTCAGGACGCAATCTCAGCCGACGAGCGGGCCATTGATTTGGCTTGCCGTTTCGGATACAGCGTTCCGAATGCGTACCGCAGCCTTGGGGGAGCCCTGAAGGAACTCGTCGAACAGACACGTAAAAAGCGTCGTCGAAGCTTCTACGAAGATCGCTTGGAGGCACTGCGCAAGAGTGCGAGCAAAGCCCGCGCTGAGATGGCTCAGCAAGAGGGTTCACGCAGCTCCGTTACCAGTGAGAACGTTTATGGATAGTGAACAGCTGGCCGCACTAGCCGCCGATGCCTGTGACGATCGCAAAGCGACTGATATCAGGCTGATCAGGGTGGATGAAGTGTCCAGCCTTGCCGATTGGCTTGTCATTGCAGGTGGGCAGTCTGATGTTCAGGTTCGAGCGATCGCTCGTTCTGTGCAAGATCGATTGGAAGACGAAGTCCAACGTCTGCCTCTTCGCAAAGAAGGCGTGAACGAAGGTCGGTGGGCGCTCCTCGATTACGGCGAGGTGATCGTGCATGTTCTGATGCCCGATGAACGTGGCTATTACGATCTCGAGGCCTTCTGGAGCCACGGTGAAAGCCGTAGCTATCTAGCTTCAGCAAAGTGAAGGGCTTCGTCGATTAATGGCCGACTTTGTGGCCTGCCCTGTTCCTCCAGAACAGCGACCTCTGGAGGAGTTCCAGCAACTCACTGAATCGTGGTTCTTTCGTTGGCCCACCACCAGTGGTTCCGGCCTCACGCGCGCTTTGGCGTTGAGCTGGTTGCTGATTTTGCCGGTCTGTGTATTGATCGCCAGTGGCGATTGGACCTTGCGCCATGAGCCCATCCGACTCGTCCTGGCTGGATCAGTTGCGGGGCTAGTGCTTCCGTTGCTTCTCCTCGTGCGGCAGTGGCTGGGATGGACCTATGTGATGAAGCGTTTGCTGAGTGAATCGGTGGAATACGAGGAATCCGGTTGGTACGACGGACAAACCTGGGAAAAACCCTTGTCGTGGCGAGAAAAAGATCTGCTGATTGCACGCCACGAGGTTCGACCGATCCTTGGACGGCTCAGTTGGGCTATGGGCATGTCCGCAGGCTTGATGCTGTGCGGCGCGGGCCTCTGTCAGGCTCTCTGAAAACGCGATCATCTCTGGGGATGTCTTTCTCCTCCGGTTTCTCAACCGCTGGACGATCCAACGGATCGCCGCTGATGGTCACCCTGAATCGGGGCTCCATCGCCGAATCCCACCATCGCGTTCATGCCGTGGTTTGCGATGAGCAAGGCAGGGTGTTGATGGCAGCCGGTGAAGCTGGCTATGAGACCTTCATCCGCTCAGCACTGAAGCCCTTTCAAGCGCTGCCCTTCGTGAGTAGCGGTGCCGCAGATCAAATGGATGTCGGCGATCGGGGACTCGCCATCAGCTCTGCTTCCCACTGCGGCAGCACAATGCATGCCAGGGAAGCCTTCAAACTGCTCTGGAAGGCAGAGCTGGAGAGCTCTCAATTGCAGTGTCCAAAACCCGAGTGGGGAGACAGCCCGCTGCAACACAATTGCTCGGGGAAGCACGCCGCATTTCTGGCAACTTGCCGAAAGATGGGCTGGCCATTGGAGTCCTATCTCCAATCCGATCACCCCTTGCAGGAAGAAATCCAACGGCGTGTCGCCGAATTGCTTGGCTTGCCTCCTCAGGAACTTTTAGCCACTCGGGATGACTGCGGAGCCCCCACCTTGCGCTTGCAGCTCGCGCAGATGGCTCTCCTATTTGCGCACCTCGGAGCGTCACGGCATGCGGAATTGGAACAAATTTCCCGCGCCATGTTGACGCAGCCTGATCTGGTGGCTGGAGATGGACGGTTTGATACCGAGCTCATGCGCCGCAGCCATGGCCAGGTCCTCAGCAAAGGAGGCGCCGAGGGAGTGCAATGCCTCAGCAGAATCGGAGAAGGACTTGGTGTGGCGATCAAAGTTGAAGACGGTGCCCGACGGGCCAAGCAAGCCGTCGCCCTTCACCTGTTACGGGAACTGGAATGGCTAACACCCACAAGCCTCGATGAGCTAGAGCAACAAGTACTGATTGTCAACAACGGAGTCACCCTTGAGGTGAGTGGAACTCTGCGACAGAACAGCTGACAACAAGCCGTATTGGGCGACACCAACCTGTATAGTTAAGGAGTCGTCGCGGGGTAGAGCAGTCTGGTAGCTCGTCGGGCTCATAACCCGAAGGTCGGGAGTTCAAATCTCCCCCCCGCCACCAAATCAGAATAAAAAAGGGACTATAAACAGTCCCTTTTTTATTGCTTTTCAATCTGTCAGAAGAAGTGAGCAAGCAATCAATAAACACAACAAATTGGCTGAACCAACAACGCAATCAGAGCATCTCCGGACGTAAACGACTAGGCCGGTAGGAAATCAAAAATTGTTGGCGATTAGCCGAATCGCTTTTCACTGCAGTAATGAGATCGTCACCCGTATTCCAAACCCAGAGTTGCTCTGTGTGGCGTTTGTCTTCGATGCTGGTACTCACTGGCTGACCATGGCGAGCCCGCAGGCTGGCCAAAACCTCCGTCATGTCATCCACGTTGAACTCGTAGGCCAGTGAGCGAAGGCCCTTATCTTGATCGAGATCAAACATCACCTGAGAGACAGGGATTTGGTCCAGCTTCACATCATGGGCGATGTATCGCTGACGCTGGCTATCACCTGTTGATTGCGTTTCCCCAAGATGAGCTTTGACTTGATCCAACGTCATCCCCCAGGCCAAACCTTCGACACAAGCCAACGACGGTTGTGCAACACCAAACAGCAAGAGACAAACCAGCAAAGGGAACAAAACGCCACGGATTTCTTTCAAGATCAGCCCATCGGTGCTTCCTCGCATCAGTTTGATGGAAGAACACCAGAACGGCTGTGACGGATCTCTGAGAATATGCAGCAATGAATGAGCCATCGATCGAACCAAACGCTCGCTGGGATGTGATCGTTGTCGGATCCGGTGCAACCGGCGGCATCGCGGCAATGACCCTGAGCCAAGGTGGTTGCAGAGTGTTGGTGATCGAGGCCGGTCGAGCGCTAACAGCGGAGCAAACATTTCCTGGAGAGCTCAGAAACACGATCGGACGTCTCCATGGAATCAGCAGTGGACGGCATCAACGCCAAGCCCAACATCCGGGGTACTGGAAAAACAATCCTGAGCTGTATGTGGATGAACGTCTTCATCCATATGACCATCCGAAAGATCAACCCTTTTTATGGACCCAAGGACATCAAATCGGAGGCCGCAGCCTCACTTGGGGAGGAATCACACTGCGCTTATCGGATGAAGACTTCTCAGGATTGAACACCGGAGAAGACATCAACGCGTGGCCCATTGCTTCGTCGGATCTCGCCGATCATTACGACGCTCTGGAGCACGAATTGGGCATCCACGCGGGCCAGGATCAGATTCCACATCTCCCGGATGGGAACGGTTTGGAGCCGTTGCCCTTCACACGAGCCGAAGAACGGTTTGCCGACAACGTGCATGCACAACTGGGGTACGACGTCATCCACTCACGCGGTTTTGCTCCACATAATCCAGAACAGGACGGTGCCTGGCCACGATCAAGCAGCCGCGGCAGTTCGCTGAAACAAGCTCTGTCCAGTGGTCTGGTGAACCTACTGAGCGACCACAAAGTGGAGCGGCTGTTGATCGCTCCAAGTGGAAGCCATGCGAGCGGTGTCGTCGCCGTTGATCAAAGCGATGGCTCCAGAAAAGAGTTCAAAGCAACCCATGTTGTGCTCTGCGGTTCCACCATCCAGAGCGTGTCCATGCTGTTGCGCTCCATGCAATACGGCTTGCGTGATGTCTCAGGACGACTTGGACAGCGCTTGATGGATCACGTCTCGACATCGCAGTTCTTCGCGATGCCGGGTGAATCCAACACTCCACAACCGGCACTCAGTGGAGCTGGAAGCTTTTTCATCCCCTTCGGTCGTCACCTTCACAATGCCGACTTCCTCGGTGGATATGGACTCTGGGGAGGCATCGGACGCTTCGATCCACCAGAGCTGTTGAAACGACAACGCAACAGCAGTACTGGGTTCCTGATCGGTCATGGGGAAGTGCTGCCCAATCCAAAAAACTGTGTGAGCCTCAGCGCTAAGCGCGATCGCTGGGGCATGGCCGTGCCCTACATCGCCTGCCGATGGCGCACCAATGAGCAGGCCATGGTGCGTCACATGCGCAGCACCATGAAGGCCTGCATCGAGGCCGCGGGAGGCATCGCTCTTCCCATCAAAGACTTATTTCGGATCCCTCTCATCGAACCCATCCTGAGCGGAGCTGTCGCCCTCTCAGAATCGGCCCCACCTCCTGGGTATTACATCCACGAAGTGGGTGGAGCTGCGATGGGCACCAACGCTGAATTCAGTGTTGTGGACCCCTGGAATCGACTTTGGCAGTGCCCAAACGTCTTGGTGGTGGATGGAGCCTGCTGGCCTACGTCCGCTTGGCAAAGTCCAACCCTGACAATGATGGCGATTACGCGTCGCGCCTGTCAGCAGCTCATCAACTCTCAGGCTGGATACACAGATCGTCGAGATAGCGCTCGGTCACGGCCCGATCTTCACAT
>NZED01000034.1 GCA_002690325.1 Synechococcus sp. ARS1019 | reverse complement strand
TCCTCTGGCCCAGTTGGAGCAAGACGGAGCTGAATTGGCTCGCTTCCTTGGCGTCAATCTCGAGGGACTTTGAAAATGCTTCGATCTGGCTTGCGTTTGATTCAGCGCCTAACCCTGGTGCTGCTGATTCCTGTTTTGGTGAGTTGCAGCGCCACACCAGGTGTGGCTGTTGCGAATGGTTGTTCGGAGGCGATGGCGGCTTGCCTGCAGGGCAAGGCTTCAGTGGTTGTCAGCACCACCCGCGGCGATATCACCATTGAGGTCAATGGCGATGCGGCTCCATTGACTGCTGGCAATTTTGTTGATCTGGTTCGTCGTGGCACCTACGACGGCACCATGTTTCATCGGGTGATCCGTGAGCCTGTTCCCTTCGTGGTTCAAGGCGGCGATCCCCTCTCNAGTGATCGAGCCACACCCTTGAATCAANTGGGAACAGGAAACTTCGTCGATCCGCAGACNGGGCAAGTGAGGATGATTCCNCTCGAGCTTCGTTTCGATGGCGAAGATGAGCCCCGTTACAGCCGTGTGACATCCAACCCAGCTGAATTGGATCGTCTGACCCTTCGTCATGAACGGGGGGCAGTGGCCATGGCCCGCTCCCAGGCACCGGATTCAGCCAGNGCTCAGTTNTATATCGCGCTGAAGCCATTGCCTGAACTCGATGGTCGCTATGCCGTGTTCGGGCGCATTGTCGATGGTCTCGATGTCGTTGATGCGATTGAACAAGGCGATCGCATCACCACAGCAAGCTTGAAGGACTGAGCTCAAGCAGGGACTCGACTTTCGCTGGGGGACACCTTGAGCAATTCGGTGTTGACACCCGAAGCACGCTCAAGGGCCACTTTTCCAGTCCTGGCGATTTCGAGAATCCCAAACGGTGCCATCAGCCGTTCGAGGGCGACCAGTTTTCCGGGGTCGCCCACCACTTCCAGGGTGAGTGCTTCATCAGCCACATCCACCACCTTGGCCCGGAAGACCTGAACGAGATCAAACACGGCGCTGCG
The DNA here is from genome assembly GCA_002690325.1 of Synechococcus sp. ARS1019. GTDB lineage: Bacteria > Cyanobacteriota > Cyanobacteriia > PCC-6307 > Cyanobiaceae > Parasynechococcus. The sequence continues at coordinate 18,574 of NZED01000034.1, read as the reverse complement.
ATGTTCAGCGGCTGCCGAAACCTTCAGCAGCATCAGTTCTCGTTCAACGGCGGGCCGTTGGGTGAGATCAAGCACTTGCAGCACGTTGACCAACTTGTCCAGCTGCTTGCTCATTTGTTCGAGGGTCTGGTCGTCGCCCTCAACAACCATCGTTAAACGAGATTGCCCTCCTTGTTCAGCAGGCCCGACGGCCAAGCTGTCGATGTTGAAACCTCGACGCGCAAATAATCCAGCAATCCGGCTGAGTGCTCCGGATTCGTCTTCAACAACTACCGAAAGGGTGTGTTTCATCTCCTGTGGTCTGGCCCAGCCGGTCGTCTTTCACCCAAGTTACGGTCCAACCAGGGAAGGAGCTGCTCGATAAACGATTTGGTGCACTCGTCATGGGGGCAATGGCCGCAGTGATCGATCGGCAACAGATCAATCTTTGGATGTTGTTGATGAATGCGTTGCCCTAAGGCAAAGGGCACAAATCGGTCTTGAACGCCCCAGATCAGCAGCATGGGTTGCTCCAGTTGTTGGAGCAGCGCTGGGGCTGTCGCTCCGCGCGGACGAAGCCCCATTCCGATGCACATGGAGCGCAAGGCGCGGGCCGCTGTGGGCCGTAGGGCGGGCCGCCGAATCGAACGCTGTAGAGCGACGTCGTCGCGGATCGAGCAGTTGTAAGCACCCTGGAGACCTGCTCGCAACAAGGGTGTGCGGCTAATGAACGGAAGGAGAAGCTCCAAGGGAAACACCCTGAAGAATCCATGCAGGCCCCAGCGTGTCCAGCGTCGTCGTAACGGACCGCGGCGGGATGGGACCGGCGTGACAAATGCAGGATCCGGGAGCGGAGTTGCTACGACGACGGCCACCCTTGATGGGTTGAGCACTGCTGCGGTCAACGCGGCCAATCCGCCCAGAGAGTTTCCAATCAGGACAGACGGTCGCTGAATGATCTCTTGGAGAAAGGCACTGACCTGTCGTCCCCAAAGACGGTTGTCTAGGGGACGTTCCATGGCCAGTCCGGGTTGTGCGGAGCGACCGAACCCAATCAAATCGAGGCTGAATACTCTGTAGCCCCGCTCAGCCAGCGAGGGTGCGCAGCGTCGCCAGTGCTCGCTGCTGGCTCCGAAACCATGGAGCAGCAAAAGCGGTTGACCCTGCTCGGGTCCGAGACATCGCCAATGACACGGCAGACCGCGCCAGATCCACTCGTGGTGTTCCCCCCAATCCAGGGAGCTCCGATCGGCAGTCTGGGGGGACGTTGCAGGCAATGCGCTGAACGATTCGGACCGTCACTATCGCGAAGGGGAGGCTGTCTTTGACCCTGGCCCAGGATTCTTTCGACCGGAGTCGCGCCCGTCGAGGGATCTGTCCGTTTTGTTGGCTTGTCATCAGGCGGCAAACGCTTCAAGGCCACTGAATTGGCTTGATTTGATGGCCGGTTGCGGTGTCCGGGCATTGCGCTGGGGCCATGAGGCTGCCCCTTTGGCCGCTGTCGCCGCAAGGATCTCTGCCAATGATGCTGATCCTGAACGGTTGATCTGGTTGGAGAGCAACTTGGCTTCGCTGAGGTCAGCGGGAGTGGCTCTGACACTCAGCACGCGTTCGGCCGAAGGCTTGTTGGCCGAGGCCTTCCTTGCAGGTCAGACCTTTGATTTCATTGATCTCGATGCCTTTGGCAGCCCAGGCGCCTTGCTGCAACCTGCGCTCAAAACCCTGGCCTTTGGGGGCATTCTTTTTTTGGCGAGCACCGACGGCCGTTCGCCAACCGGCCACGATCGCCCTGGAGCCGTTCGCCATCTCGGGGCCTCTGCCCGTGTTCATCCTGCGAGCTGGGAGTTGGCTTTACGACAGCAACTCGGCTTGATTGCACGTGAAGCCTGGATGTTGGGCTTTGGCTTAGAGCCGTTGTGCAGCTTTAGCGAAGGACGAACCTTTCGGATTGCAGTCCGCTTGCGTAAACGCCCTTGCCCCGGTGAAGAGGCACAGCTTGGGATGCTGGCCCGTTGCAGCACCTGTGGTGCTCAGCAGCATCAGACATTGTTGAAGATGCGTCAGTGGTCGTCTTGCAACTGCCTCGAGAGTGAGGCTCACTTGGCGATCCATGGCCCCCTTTGGCTGGGCCCTCTGCAGGACTCGGATTTTCTGGCTGACCTCGCTGGGTTTTCGATCTCTCTGGCGCCGAAGACTCATCACTTGCTGCGTCGGCTTCAAGAGGACGCTGCTGATCTACCCATGGTTTGGTCGACGGCGGAACTGGCGCAACGGTTGCGATTGGCGGGTCCCCCCCCTTTGGCAGCTTTGGTGAAGGCTCTGCGATGTCGTGGACACCGGGCTGCGGTCAGTGGAGTGATGGCCAGTCAGGTCAGGACTGACGCTGGATTGCCTGAGCTGTTACAGGTTTGTCGCGACTTGGACGAGGAAGGATTTAAATAGGCCTCGTCAATGGATTGCCCTGAATCATGGCTTCTGAAATTTTCGGTACTGCCGCCATCTTTTGGGTGTTGATCCCTGTGGGTCTGGCTGGTGGTGCTCTGCTGCTCAAGCTTCAGGGAGACTGAATCACAATCTCCACAGGAGCCTGAAGACCTTTAGGCTCCTCCCTTGCATTTCGAGACCCCATGCAGGTTCTGGTGGTGGGTGGAACAGGCACCCTGGGGCGACAAATCGCTCGTCGGGCCCTCGATGCTGGTCATCAGGTTCGCTGCATGGTGCGAACGCCTCGCAAGGCCGCATTCCTTCAGGAGTGGGGTTGTGAACTCACGCGGGGTGATCTTCTTGAGCCCGACAGCCTCGATTACGCGCTCGATGGTGTTGATGCCGTCATCGATGCAGCAACGAGTCGTCCCACCGATCCTCAAAGTGTTTACGTCACTGACTGGGACGGAAANCTCAATCTGCTGAAAGCCTGCGAGCGAGCCGAGGTCAAGCGATTCGTGTTCTTGTCGCTCCTCGGGGCTCACAGCCACCGGTCAGTGCCTCTGATGGACATCAAGGCGTGCACCGAAAATCTGCTCGAGGGGTCTGATTTTGATTACACAATCCTGCAGGGTGCAGCCTTCATGCAGGGGGTGATCAGTCAATTCGCGATTCCAGTTCTAGAGAGCCAAACGGTTTGGGTGAGCGGAAGTCCCACGTCGATCGCTTACATGAACACCCAGGACATGGCCAGGTTTGCGGTTGCTGCCCTTGAACGATCGGAAACGATTCGTGGAACGTTCCCTGTCGTGGGTCCCCAAGCTTGGAACACCGGTCAGCTCGTTCAGCTCTGTGAGCGCTGTAGTGGCAAGTCGGCTCGAGTGTTTCGGGTGCAACCGTTCTTGATTCGNTTGATGCAGGGAGTGGCGTCGTTTTTTGAACCTTCGGTGAATGTGGCTGAACGCCTTGCTTTTGCTGAGGTGACGGGGAGCGGACAAACACTNGATGCTCCGATGGAGCAAAGCTATGCAGCGTTTGATTTAAATCAGGACGAGACCACGGATATGGAGAGTTACATCCGTGAGTACTACGACACCATCCTCAAGCGTTTGCGAGAGATGGAGGCTGATTTGGATAAAGACGCCAAGAAAAAACTTCCGTTCTGAGGTCGAGCACTGTTNGGACAGTTCAAACGTACTGTTCGNTTGCTAGATTGAGCTNTGCAATTCGTTGTTGGATGTCCGCGGCTCAAGTCAAAAACCTGCAGCGTCGCCTCGACAATCTCAACAGTGAAGCCGAAACAGAGCTCACTCGGGTCTGCGGACATGAGCTCTGGAGATCACTGGGGTTTGACGCTTTCGATGGTCTTGATGATTCAGAAAAGCGTGCGCTGGCCAATTACTACTACGGACAGTGGCAGACGGTTCGTGAACTTCAGGATGCCTTGGGCTAACTGAATCACAGCTCTGCAAACNTTGTTCATTGTTGNACTGATCGCCGTCGGCGAGGGCTTCGACTGNGATCATTTCCGCTGCTCAGAAGCTTGATCAGTCGAGCGTTCTCTGTGGATGAGACCATCCTCCATTGACCTGGCTCTAAACCCTGCAAGTTCAGCGGANTTTGGTCGTCCATGAGGTCAATGCGACACCGCACCAGACGCAAGGTGGGCAATCCGACTGCTGCTGTCATTCGTCTGACTTGGCGGTTGCGACCTTCTGTTAATGACAGTTCCAGCCAGCTAGTCGGGATCGTGGCGCGAAAGCGAATCGGTGGAGTTCGTTCCTCCAGNTGAGGTTGCTCATGGTCCTGGAGCCAACGTGCTTGGGCTGGGAGTGTTTTGCGTCCTTGAACAAGCACTCCTTCGCGCAGCTGGGTGAGCTGAGTGGGTTCGGGCGTTCCCTCAACCTGCACCCAGTAGCTCCGCCAGTGTCCGAAGCGCGGATCAGTCAATCGCTGTTGTAGACGGCCGTTGCTGGTGAGTAGCANCAACCCTTCGCTATCTGCGTCAAGACGACCGGCTGGATAAACCTCTGGCACATCGAGAAAGTCTGCAAGGCAACGCCAGCGGCTACCCGGTTCCGNTGTGAACTGGCTGAGAACTCCGTACGGTTTGTGCAGCAGAAGCGTGGTCAAATCAACCGGCGTTTTCGCGAGCCTTCCACAGATTGACAACACCGATGGAGATCAGCAGTAAGCCGATGTCCATGGTTAGTGGGGGCAGAGTCATCAANGTTTCAAGAGGCAGCGTCGGAGCCTAGTGGCCACAGCTATTGACCTGAGTGTTCTCCATGCACACTTAAAGTGGTGAACGACAGGACGAATTCAGCGGCGAATGATCGAAACCTCAGGTGTGATTGAGAAGGAACAGGGCAATGGGTTCTATCTGGTCACTCTTGAGCAGCCGGCTGGCCATCAGTGCCTTTGCCGTGCCGCTGGCAAGTTGACCAAGTTCAGAATCAAACTTCTCGCTGGGGACAAAGTTCTCGTTGAGATCAGTCCTTACGACCTCACCCGAGGTCGGATTACGTANCGNGAGCGCAACGCCGGTGCACCCGGAGGGCGTCCGGGTGGTAATCGTCCAGGCGGGCCTCGTCGTCGTTGAGNTTGGCTTTGTTCAGGCGGGCACCAGCAGCGCTTCAATNGCTGATTTGAAGACGCTGCGTTGCTTCACACCTTTCCACTGCTGCACCATCGCTTTTTGATGGAAGAGTTGAACGGTTGGTGTTCCGTTCACTCCGGCTTGCTCTGCAATGGCTTGATCGCTTTCGATGTCGATCACAACNGCCTGGGCTGCTCCGTCTAACTCACTGACCACCCTCTGAAGCTGCGGCTTCAGCACATGGCAAGGGCCACAGGTCGGCGAGGTGTAAATCACCAANAGGGGTTTATCGCTGTCGTGATAGAGCTTTCGCAGCGCAAAACTGCCTTTCTGCCACAGGCCATGGGGATCAAACGTCTCCTCGGTGGTGACATCCACGCTCTTGGGTAGTTCAGCCTTGCCTGGCTCAACGCTGTCCCNGTGCACCAATGTGGCCAGGTTGTGATGGGTGAGCCAGCGTTCTGCGGCNAATGCTGCTTTACAACCGCTTCCAGCTGCTGTGATGCCTTGACGCCATTCAGCGTCGGCGACATCCCCTGCAGCGAAGACTCCTTCCAAGGACGTTTCGGGGCGACCAGATGGTGTTGAGAGGTATCCCTTCTCATCAAGATCGATCTGACCCTGAATGAGGTCCGTGTTTGGCGTGTGACCGATGGCATAGAACAGCCCTCGGATGGGNAGTTCTGTGAGTTNCTGGGTTGTGCGCTCGCGNATGGTCAGGTTTTGCAGCCAGTCCTCACCATTGACGTCAACGATTTCNCTGTTCCAGTGAACAGTGATCATTGGGTTGGCGATCACTCGGTCTGCCATCGCAGCACTCGCCCTTAAGCGATCGGAACGCACCAGAAGGTGGACATGGCTGCCGTATTTGGTCAGATAAACCGCTTCTTCACAGGCTGAGTCGCCGCCTCCAACGACGGCGAGTTCCTCTTTTCGAAATTGTGGTGTAGCACCATCGCAGATGGCGCAAGCACTGATGCCGCTGCTCCAAAACTGNTGTTCGGANGGCAAGCCCAGCCTGTTAGCCCGAGCACCTGTCGCGATGATCAGGGCATGGGTTTGGATGGTGCGGCCCTCAGACTGAATGCGATACGGCCGTTGACTGAGGTCGATGGAGTCAGCGTCAGCTTCGATCAGATGTGTTCCCCAGCGGGTGGCTTGGGCTTTCATCAGATCCATGAGATCTGGACCNAGAACGCCGTCTGGGAAACCTGGAAAATTTTCCACGTGGGTTGTGGTCATCAGCTGACCCCCAGGGATGCCTCCTCGCTCGTAACCNGTAATNAACAGAGGGTGAAGGTTGGCTCGCGCTGCATAGATCGCTGCTGTGTAGCCAGCGGGTCCTGAGCCAACAATGACGAGATTTTCGATCTGCTCGGAGACGTGCCCAGCCGACACCATCGTCTTATGCGGAATGACTATGAGTTGAGTTTAAGGGTTGCCGCGAGTACGCGGGGGTACAAAAAAAGGTCGCAATTGCGACCTTAAGTAATTCTTAAGAAAAGATTTAGGATGAACTCAGCGCTCGTTTAGCTGATCCGGTGGCGCTTCCGCGGTTGACGAGGAACAGTCATCACTGAACTTTCCAGCATCGACTCGTCTTCGCCGATGCAAGTGATCCACTCACANAATTCTTGGGTCAGTGCATAGCTGTCTTCGTAACGCTCTTCCTTGTCCAACACTGCAATTCGGGTGGAAACCCAGCTAGTCGCAACGACGACCCGACGTTCCATAGCGGCGTCCATAGGATCTCCTCTGCTGTGATCAGGTTGGTCGATCGGATGCCCAAAACGGGGCATCACTTCGAAGAAGTTCGCATTTTTCTACGCAGAAAGATGTTTCCTATGCGTCAAAAAAGAGGGGAGTTGAGGGGTTTTCATTCGGATGACGGCTCCTGCTCCATCCTCGACAGCTTCTAGGGGCAGCGTCGGACCACGCCAGTTCGCACCCGGTTCCTCCTCGTTATCACTGGCGTCATCGCGTGGCTTCAGTACGTAGGGCTCGGCAATCGACCACGTTCGTGCGTAATCCATCAGTAATGGATCAGCTGGTGCAAAGACCAGAGACGGATCGCGGGGGATGGATTCCTTCGCGGCTAGGTCTGGCGTCATTCGAACCGCACGGGTGATGCCCTGAACAAAGCGACTGCGGGTGACCACGGTGGTGAGGTAAGCGACCACCCGTAGGCGTGGTGCATCGAACCCTTCTGCGCACATATCGATACTGACCAGCCAGTCGGCTTGCCCAGCCTGGAACTGACGCAAGATGGCTGCAGCATTGGGGTTTTGGGAGTGAACAAGATCCACACGACTTCCATCGGTTTCCAGGATTCGTGCGATCGCCACCGCATGGTCGATGTCTCGTGCGATCACCAATCCCGCTGCCTCTGCATGGCTCGTCCGGATCTGGGCTAAACCCCGTTGAGCCCGATCAAGAACCTGGTTGCCGATGCTTTGGGGGTCTTGAAGACCAACGGCCCGGCGAAGATTGCGAGCCCGCCAGCTTTCGCGTTGCTCGCCAGANAACGGTGAAACATCGCGATCTGGCTCGCCTTCGCGGCTGTGTTCCACCCACCCGTCCTGGAAGCGGAATTCCAACGGCCTGACGTCGCCATTGGCAATCAGCTCTCTCGGCTCGACGGCCAGGTCGGGATTGATTTGTTCGACGACTTCGCCACCTTGCAATGTCTTGATTCGACGGGCTGCGCAGAAGCCAAGGTTGTCGGCCCGGAACGGAGTCCCGGTCAGTCCCATCCTGAGTTGGCAGTGCTGCGTCAGCTCCAAAAAGGTGTCGCCCCAGGCGGTCTGATCCGGTGCGTCCGGATCAATGCCTAAGTGGTGGGCTTCATCCGCAATCGCCAAACAGTGTTGTCCCGACCAAGAACGCAAGTCGCTGCGTAGGCGTTCAAGCTGGCGTCCTGCTCCCTGATACGTGAGTAGCAGTCCATCGACCTCTGGTGGTGAGGATTCGTTGAGAGGCCACTCTTGGAGGGTGAGCCCTAGTCGATGGGCAGCAGAGGTCCATTGGGCCTGAATCGAGGTTCGATGGCAAAACACCAGGAAGCGGTGCAAATGTCCATCGCGGTGCATCGCCTGAAAGGCAAGCAGTGCCCCCAAGGTTTTCCCAGCACCCGGTCCGGCAAAGACCAACACATCACGGCTGGCAGATGCTTTGGGTTCCATCCGCCGTCGCAACAGCTGAATCAGTTGCTGCTGCCAGTGCCGAGGCTTGATCTCGTTGGAGGGGTTGCAGGTGTCAGCACCAGCAACAGCAAAAGAGGGAGCGGTGATGGGGGCAGAGACGTGATGTGCCTTTTTAACGACTACGCCTTGCCTTGGCACCCTTGAAGAGCGGCGGTTTAAAGCGCCTCAGCGTGGTTGATAACGAGACGTTCGACTTCCATCAGTGCCTCCTCTGCCGCTGTTCGTGCGGTTTGGAAGTCTCCTTTCGCTGAGGTCAATAGTTGCTGTGCCAAGCGATCGAGCAAGTCCTGACGACGTTCGTCAAGCATGGCGATGATCTCGTTTTCCACCAAAGTGCGCACCGCCTGAACGCGAAGGTCATCCGCTGACGCCTCGGCAAAGGTGCCCTCCACCAATTCCTGAATAAACAGTCGGTGCACCTCACTGCTGCGCAGGAAGCTCTCGGTGGCGTTGATGATTCCATCAACCAAGGTCCGATCCGGCTCTGATTCACGCTCGTTGAGCTTGAATTCCCAGTCCAAATGCCGTCTTTGCCAGCCAGCGGAATGGAGGCTTGGCATCACACTTTGAGAAAAGGTGTCGACCGAGATCTCGTAAATCCGTTCTGCAAGGCGCTCACACCAGTCGCGTCCGTGGGTTTGCAAGGTGTCTTGCATGGCATGGCGTTCCACGGAATGTCCACCGTGGTGGCTGTGACAAATGCCATCGGGACACTCGATTGCAGTGAGACCCATTGGGAGCTGGAACAGGTTTTCCTCACTTAGCCAGATCGCAGCTCCCATCCTGGCTTCTACAGAAAAACTCCAAATCCCAGGAGGCGACCTCGTAATCTCCCTTGGGTCGGTGGATGTGCTCGCCTTGCCCAGACTTCTGATACCGGTGGAGTCGCTGCCGGGGGAAACCCGGGTCGCGGCAACGCCCGATACGGTCAAAAAATTTGTGTCGCTCGGCTGCACGGTTGCAGTCGAGCGTGGTGCCGGAGCATCTTCCGGCTATTTGGATGATGCTTACTCCGCCCAGGGGGCCGAGCTAGTCGCTCCTGGCGATGGAGCGTCATGGGGGCAAGCCGAGGCCTTGCTCTGTGTGCAGACGCCATCGGTCGAAGCGCTGCGACGACTCCGTCGCGGAGCTCTTGTGGTGGGTCTGTTGGCTCCCTATGCCAACGCTGATCTCAGCAGTGCGCTGCAGAGCGCCGGCTTGTCTGCCATGGCCTTGGAGCTACTGCCTCGGATCAGTCGAGCCCAGTCGGCGGATGCCCTCTCGTCCCAGGCGAATATCGCTGGCTACAAATCGGTTCTGATGGCCTCTGCGGCTTTGGACCGTTACTTCCCGATGCTGATGACGGCAGCGGGCACGGTGCAACCAGCCAAAGTTGTGATCCTTGGTGCTGGAGTCGCTGGTCTACAAGCCGTTGCAACGGCCCGTCGGCTTGGTGCGGTTGTTTACGTCAGTGATATTCGCCCTGCTGTGAAGGAGCAGGTCGAGTCCCTCGGAGCGCGGTTCATCGAACCGCCAGAGATGGATGACAAGCCCTCTGAGTCGGGTGGTTATGCCAAACAGGCCTCAGATGCTTTTTTGGCGGCCCAGCGTCAGCAGCTGTCCGATCAGCTGGCCGAAGCCGATGTAGCCATCTGTACGGCTCAGGTTCCAGGTCGCCGCGCACCGCGTCTGATCAGCGAAGACATGCTGGATCGCATGCGTCCCGGTGCGGTGGTCGTTGATTTGGCTGTTGCCCAAGGTGGCAACTGTGCCGATACCGTCGTTGGCCAGACCGTGGATCGGAAGGGCGTCAAGCTGATCGCCGGTAATGATTTGCCCTGCACTGTGCCGAACCATGCCAGTGCTCTTTACGCCCGCAACCTCGTCGCTCTGCTGGAGCCCACCTTGAAGGATGGTGCCCTCAGCCTCGACACCGAGGATGAGCTAGTTGCCGGCTGTTTGATTGCCCAGGATGGAACCATTCGCCGCGGCGACGTACTCACCCCCGGAGCCAACTGATGGACGCGACCTTCGTTGAATTTCTCTGGGTGCTGCTCCTCGGCAGCCTTCTCGGCCTCGAACTGATCGGCAAGGTGCCTCCCACCTTGCACACGCCATTGATGAGTGGCGCTAATGCCATCTCTGGCATCACCGTGCTGGCGGCCCTCACCGCGATCATCAAAGCCGGAGACAACACAGCAATTTTGATGCTCGGTTCTGTGTCTCTTGGCTTTGCTCTGTTCAACGTGATCGGCGGCTTCTTAGTCACCGATCGAATGCTGGCCATGTTCAGCCGCAAGCCTGCACGTAAGGAGACCCGTTGATGTCTGACATTCTCAAATACGCAATCGAACTTGTTGCCGTTCTGTTGCTAGCCCTTGGCATCAAGGGGTTGTCCAAGGTTCGTTCTGCCCGGGGCGCCAATCAATTGGCTGCCATCGCCATGGGACTGGCCGTGTTGGGACTGCTGGTGAACTACCTCGGCACCAGTGGCATTCAGCCCGCTGCCTGGGTGTGGATCATCGGTGGAACCCTCGTGGGTGGCGTGCTGGGAGCCATCACGGCCCAGCGGGTGCCGATGACCTCCATGCCGGAAACCGTTGCTCTCTTCAACGGTTGCGGTGGCATGTCATCGCTGCTGGTGGCTCTTGCTGCAGCGCTCTATCCGGCTGCCTTGGATGCCAGTGGTCCCGTTGCCCTGGTCTCCATCGTTGTGTCCGTGTTTGTGGGTGCCATCACCTTCACAGGCTCGATCGTGGCCATGGCCAAGCTCCAGGGCTGGCTGTCCACACCGTCCTGGATGCAGAGCAAGCTGCGCCACGTTGTGAACATCGCTTTGGCGGTGGCCTCGTTGGTTGGTGCGCTCGAGATGTTGCGCAATGCCGACTCCGGCACGGGCCTCTGGCTGTTGGTGGTGACGTCTGGCCTTCTCGGTGTTGGCGTCACGCTTCCGATCGGTGGCGCCGACATGCCCGTCGTGATTTCGCTGTTGAACAGCTATTCCGGTGTTGCTGCGGCAGCTGCTGGTTTCGTTGTTGGCAGTCAACTGCTGATCGTCGCTGGTGCGATGGTTGGTGCTGCTGGCCTGATCCTCACTCAGGTCATGTGTAACGGCATGAATCGCTCTTTGGTGTCGGTTCTGTTCGGCGGTGCCCTCGGAGCGAGTGCTGCCTCTGGAGGTGGCGGTGGCGAATACACCAACATCACCAGCTGCAGTGTTGAAGAGTGTGCGCTCACGATGGAAGCAGCAGAGCGCGTCGTGATCGTGCCTGGCTATGGCCTTGCTGTTGCCCAGGCTCAGCACACCCTGCGCGAAGTCACTCGCTTGCTTGAAAGTGCTGGGATTGATGTGGCTTATGCCATTCATCCAGTTGCCGGTCGGATGCCGGGCCATATGAATGTGCTGTTGGCTGAGGCCGATGTGCCCTATGAGCAGCTCAAGGAGATGGATCAGATCAACCCTGAGTTTCCTGCTGCAGATGTGGTGTTGGTGCTCGGTGCGAATGATGTGGTGAATCCTCAGGCCAAGAGTGATCCCAATTCACCGCTCTATGGCATGCCTGTCCTGGATGTTCAGGAGGCTCGCACTGTGTTCGTGGTTAAGCGTGGGATGAGTGCCGGCTACTCCGGCATCAAGAACGACCTGTTTGAGTTGGCCAACACCTCAATGGTGTTTGGTGATGCCAAGAAGGTTCTTGGTGATTTGTTGGTCGAGCTCAAGGATCTGGGTCTCGGCAAGAAGTGATTGCCTCCGGTGCGCACGACCCCTGGCTGCAACAGCAGCTGGGGGTGCTCGCGTTTGAACAGCGTTGGCCATGGATCGGCGGCGATCTGCAGACGTTGCGAGACACCTTGCGTCCCGTCCGTCTTCCATCCGAATGCGGTGAACCCGTGCTGGTGGATGTTCCCGCTCTGGCCAGTGGGGCTGCTGCCGCAGGGCAGCTTCTCGCTTTGTTGGATCAGCCGACCGTTGCACCACGGGGGCTGGTTCTGTTGCTCCACGGCTTAGGCGGGTCCAGTTCCCGCGAAGGATTGCGCCGAATGGGGCTAGCGCTGCAGGCAGGGGGCTTTGCCGTTCTTCGGCTGAACTTGCGTGGTGCTGATCCAGGCCGTCATCTCGCCGGTGGGACCTACGCCGCCCGCTGCAACAGTGATCTGTTGCCTGTGATCACGCGAGCCCGCGAGCTTGCCTGTGGTCGACCCCTGTTTGGCGCGGGAATCTCCCTGGGCGGCACCATGCTGCTCAATGCTTGTTTGGCCCAACCTGGGGTGTTGGATGGACTGTTCTGTGCGAGCAGTCCCCTTGATCTTGCGGCCTGCAGTGCCTCGATCGAACGACCGCGTAATCGCGTGTATCAACGTTGGTTGCTGCAACGTTTGGTGCGCCAGACTTTGGCGGATCCCTTTGGAGTGAGTGATCGAGAGCAGAGACAGCTCAGCGGAGATGCTGCCCCACGCACGATCCGTGCCTTTGATCGCGCTGTGACGGCTCCTCGATGGGGATTTGACGATGTGGACGCTTACTACCAAGGGGCGTCACCCTTGCAGCATCTGATAGCAGCTCCGAATCGTTTACCTCCCACGCTCTTGCTGCAAGCCATGGATGATCCCTGGGTGCCAGCTGTTTCGGCACTGTCATTGCAGGAGGCTCTTCCAGAGGAAAGCTCAATTCGACAAACCTTTACTCGCCGTGGAGGGCACAACGGATTCCATGGACGCGGTGGCTGTTGGGGGGATCAGCTTGCGTTGCGATGGTTGCAGTCCATCCTTGAGCGCTGAATGAGCCACTCTTCAATTGGACTTCCTTCAATCACATGGTCTTGAAGAATCCGATGGATACGTTCTGGTGTGACGCCTCCATACCAACATCCATCTGGCCAGATCAGCAAAATCGGCCCCTTTTCGCAGATGCGGAGACAGTCGGCTTTTGTGCGAAGCACGATTCCTGATTGGCGTTCAGGTGCTTCTAAACCGAGCAATTTCACTCCCTTTTTCAAAGCATCCCAACTGGCTGCACCAATCTCAGGATCGCAGCATTTGGCTTTTGTCGCGGTGGCACACAGCAGGAGGTGATGGCTGACGCGGGGGGCATTCATGCCGCCATGGCGGTCAGGGGGATCCGCCGCGTGCCGCGCTTGACCTGCTCGCGCACGGTGGTGCGGGCCCATTGGTCCACAGCCAAGACGTCATCCAGCTGAGGGTGCTCAATCAGATCTTGTTTGTGGCGTTCACAGGCCGCTTCGATCACAGCCGGAATATCAAGGAAATGAATGCGTTCATCGAGGAATTGAGCCACGGCTTCTTCGTTGGCAGCATTCATGACTGCGGGCATCGTGCCGCCTGCCCGTCCGGCGGCATAGGCCAGTTGCATGCAGGGATATTTGGCTGGATCGGGAGCGCGGAATGTGAGTTGCCCTACCTCAGTGAGATCCAGACGGCGCCATGGCGTTTCAAGCCGTGAGGGCCAGCTCAAGCAGTACAGGATTGGCAGCTTCATGTCTGGCCAACCCAGTTGAGCCAGTACAGAGGAATCGGCTAGCTCGATCATCGAGTGGATGATGCTTTGAGGGTGAATGACGATCTCGATGTGGTCGTAATCCAGGCCGAAGAGGTAATGCGCCTCAATCACCTCAAGACCTTTGTTCATCAGCGATGCAGAGTCCACAGTGATCTTGCGACCCATGCTCCAGTTGGGATGACTGGTGGCGTCTGCAACCGTGGCCTTCTCGAGATCTGCTGCTTTCCAGTCGCGGAAGGCGCCTCCAGAGGCGGTGAGCTGAATGCGGCGTAGCCCCGGCGTTGGCACACCTGTCGAGAGTCGAGCGTTGTCAGCCCAGGGTGTGCCTTGCAGGCATTGGAAAATCGCGGAGTGTTCGGAATCCGCTGGCAGCAGACGGCTTCCGCTTTTCTTGAGTTCTGGAAGCACCACCGGTCCGGCGGCGATGAGGGTCTCTTTGTTGGCTAGAGCTAGATCCTTCCCAGCTCGGATGGCAGCAAGGGTGGGCAATAGCCCTGCGCAGCCGACAATCCCGGTGACCACAAGATCAGCCGAGCTCCAAGATGCAGCGGTGTTGAGGCCATCGGGTCCTCCCACCAGCTCAGGGAGTTGTTGTGGCCGTTCCGATGGGGGAAGGTCATCCAGTCGCTGCTGCAGCTCAGGCAGCAGGTCGGCATCGGCAAGGGCGACCAGTTCTGGTTGATGCCGTTGGATCTGCTGGACCAACAGCTTGATGTTGCGCCCGGCGGTCAGCGCAACCACCCGGAATTGCTCGGGGAACTCCTCGGCAATTTGGAGGGTCTGAGTGCCAATCGAGCCCGTGGAGCCCAGCACGCTGATGGCTTTCACGTCGATCCGGCAATTGCTCACAGTCTCCCATCAAGCGGACGAATCACTGGCAAGCTGGCGCTCAGATTGTGGTACGCGCTCGGTTATGGCAGCGAAGGAGCAGTGGCGGTCTGGGCTGGGATTTGTGATGGCTGCCGCTGGTAGTGCCGTTGGCTTGGGAAATCTCTGGGGCTTTGCTTATCGAGCCTCTCAAGGTGGTGGTGGTGCCTTCCTCATTCTCTATCTATTAATTGTTCTTGTGGTCTGTCTCCCGGTCTTGGTGGCGGAGATGGTGCTCGGACGGAGTACGGGCCAAAGCCCTTTGATGGCTCCGGTGAAGGCGGCCGGCCCGCGCTGGCAGCCCATGGGCTGGCTGTTTGTGCTGGCTGCGTGCGGAATCTTGGCCTTCTACGCCGTTTTGATGGGCTGGACCGGCGCAACGCTTGTGCAGACCGTTAGCCATGGTCTCCCCTCAACGATGGCCGATGCGGAAACTTTTTTCGCCGGCCTCAGCGGTGGACGGTCGGCGTTGTTGGGCCAACTGTTCAGCCTCGTGGTTACAGGGATTGTGGTCTCTGCTGGGGTGCGAGGCGGCATAGAACGCCTGTCTCGATGGGGGCTTCCACTGCTGTTTGTGCTTCTGATTGGCTTGGCGCTCTGGGCGGCCGGACTCGATGGAGCTGCAGAGGGCTATCGCACGTTTCTGTTGCGGTGGGACGGCGCTCAGCTCACCAATCTCACCACGGTGAGAAACGCTTTTACGCAAGCGTTCTTCTCGATTGGTACCGGAATCGGTTGCATCCTGGCGTATTCGGCTTACCTCGATCGACGCGCTCATCTGCCTCGTGAGGCAGTCGCAATCGTGGGGATGGATACGGCCGTTGGTGTTCTTGCGGGGATGGTCACCTTCCCCATCGTGATGAGCTTCGGCTTGCAGGATGTGATCAGCAGCTCGACCTTGGGCACGATTTTCATCGCGCTGCCAACGGGTCTTGCATCACTCGGTTCTGTTGGAGTGCTGGTGGCGCTGCTGTTTTTCGGGCTCGCCATGATCGCGGCGTTGACGTCGGCTGTCTCTCTGCTGGAGGTGCCTGTGGCCTGCCTGATGGATTGCTGGGGTTGGAGTCGAGCCCGTGCCGTCTGGATCTCCACCGGTTTGATCTTTATCGCTGGTCTGCCCGCTGCCACCTCCATGGACGTGTTGGGTTGGATGGATTCCGTGTTTGGTGGGTTGATGTTGATCCTGGGTGGTCTGCTTCTTGCTCTCCTTCTGGGCTGGGTTCTGCCCAGCCGTTTTGAACAGGATTTATCCGCCTCAGGAACTCCATCGCTGCTGCGGCGGCTTCTTCTTGTAATGCTCCGCTGGATCGCACCGCCAGTCGTGGCGGTGGGGCTGGTCATCAGCGTGGTGGATCTGGCAACCGGCTGACGTCCTTAGCCGTTGGGATCTGGCTTGTCCTGCATCAGTGTCTGCATTTTGCGGATTCTGATCAGCATTTTTTGCCAAACCTCCAGCTTCCAGGCTTCTTCGGCATCACCGTTGGTGGCAAGGGCGGCCTGATCAGCCAACTTGGCATCCAAATCAACGCCCGCTTCAAAAGCCTTCATCAGCTCCATTTCCAGCTTTGCGGTCTCCATAAAATTGAGGCGCTTCAGCCAGAGCATGTGAACTTGATCGACGGGCCCTCAGTCTGCCTGGATCAGGATCGGATCCACTCGGTGAGGCCACCTGGTTTATCGATGAGCTCGATGCCCTGTGCAGTGAGCTCATCGCGGATTCGGTCGGCTTCGCTGTAGTTCTTGTTGCTCTTGGCTTCCTTGCGGGCCGCAATGGCTGCAGTGATTGCCTCGTCATCCAATGCAGCTGCTGCATTGTTTTCGCAGCGGAGGCCGAGGACCGCTGCAACATGACGCAGAACCTGCCAGCGGCCTTCGAGGGCTTTGGCATCACCTGGTGCTAGGTCACTGTCATCGCCTCGTTCGAGGCGGTTCGCTATCGCCCGAAGTGGCTTGGCGAGATCAAACAGCACCGCCAATGCCCCGGAGCTGTTGAGGTCATCATCCATGGCTGCAATGAAGCGGTCCACGTGGGCTTGAAGCTCAGGATGTAAGCGTTGTGTTGTTGCGGTCTCGGCGCCCTCGCTGAGCGGCTCGGCCACAGCCCAACCCAAGCGGCCCCCATGTCGATCCCCGAGTGTGAGAGCAGCGTTAAGTCCCTTCCAGCCCGTCGCAGCAGCATCGAGTGCCTCGGCAGTGAAGTCCAGTGGCTTGCGGTAATGCGCCTGCAGAACGAATAGGCGCAGGGTCATCGCTGAGATTCCGCTATCGAGCAAGGCACGAATCGTTGTGAAATTGCCCAGGGATTTCGACATTTTGGTGCCGCCGACGTTCACCATCCCGTTGTGCATCCAGAGCTTCGCTAGAGGCTCTCCATTGGCTGTTTCCGACTGCGCGATTTCGTTTTCATGATGTGGAAAAACCAAATCCCCACCACCCAGGTGAATGTCAATCGTTAGGCCGAATTCCTGGCGGACCATTGCTGAGCATTCGATATGCCATCCAGGTCGTCCAGGCCCCCATGGGGAGTCCCAGCTGGGTTCTCCGTCCTTTGCTTTTTTCCAGAGTGCAAAATCGAAGGGATGCTGCTTCCGTTCACCATTCCCATCGTTGGTTCGACCACTTGCACCCTGCTGCTGGTCATTCGGATCGCGACCACTGAGTTGTCCGTAGTTTTTGGATTTGGAAATATCGAAGTAGACGTCTCCATCGGAGCTGTAGGCCGCTCCTTTGTTCTCTAGTTCACTAATGAAAGTTTGAATCTCATGAATGCACCCTGTTGCCCTTGGCATTCTGTCTGCTGGCAAAATATTGAGACGGGCCATATCAATCTCAAAGGCTTCGATATTGCGTGCGCTGACGTCTTCCATCGTGCTGCCTTCTGCTGCTGCTTTATTTAGTATTTTGTCGTCAATATCTGTGTAATTTTGCACAAAAGTGACGTCGTAACTTCGCCAGATTAAATATCGCCGTAAGACGTCCCAGTTGATGTAACTTCGGGCATGGCCGAGGTGGCACAAGTCATAGACCGTGACCCCACAGCAGTACATCGTCGCTTTACCAGGCTCTAGGGGCTCGAAGGTCTCGGTTTTGTTGCTGAGACTGTTGGTGAAGCGGAGGGGCACAGGTCTTGCCAGGCACTGCAGATGAGATTAAGTCGAAGCCCCTTCCTCGCCTCCACCTCGTTGTGGCTGGCTTTGGATTGAGCTGCAGCAACAGGCTTGGAAGCCTTCATGAGCCAACCGCCTCTGGGTTGATGGCGAGCTGCAGGCGACATCAGCCTGAAGCTTGGAGCAGGCGCTTCAAGTCGCTATGTCGCTTCGTTGATGACGTTGGTGTTGAACCCTTTGCAAGGCCTTTGCGGAGATCCATTGTTGTTAGGCCTGACTGCGCCGCGGTTCTGGGAGCGCCTTGCTGAAGGGGTTTAACGCCTCGTGCAAGACCACCTTTCATGTAGCTCGTTGCTCCGCATTTTTTGCATTCATTGAGGCCGGCTTGATGGGAAAGCGCTGGCCTTTGCTCGGTATTGATATGACATTGGTTTGACTTGAGCTGTTTGACTAGAAATTTCCAAGAATTCGATCTGATGCCAAGAGAAACGATGCTCCAGGGTTGAAGCTGGGAACGGGGTTTTGGCACTGCTGTTCAGAAAATGGGTGCATTGATTTTTCTGATTTGGCCTGCACCACATCGTTGCCTTTTGATGGCTGAGAGTTTGTGGATTGAGATGAATTAATTTTATGGTCTAGAAATTATTTCGTTCTTTTTGCTGCAGAGATTGATTGGTCCTGTTGGGCTTTTTTTGTGGACTCATTCTTAGTACGCCTCTAGTATTTAGTTAGAAATTTTGTTGACATGACTTCTCTGAGTGGACGTTCTGAGGATGTTGTTTTTCATGCCACCTCGGGACCCCTTCTAATGCCAGGTGGACCCGGCGGCCCAGGTGGACCCGGCGGCCCAGGTGGACCCGGCGGCCCAGGTGGACCCGGCGGCCCAGGTGGACCCGGC
>NZED01000033.1 GCA_002690325.1 Synechococcus sp. ARS1019 | reverse complement strand
GGGGGCTCATGTCACGAGGAGCGCAACCGTCGTTACGCATGTTGGCAAAACCAGCAACGTAGGTGCCAGCGTCGATGCTNAGNGCCTTNTANACNTCNTTNTGNCCNTTGATNGCCAGCTNGTCCAGNGGGCCNGTGCCNCCGGTNACCAGGCAGTAGTTGATCAGNCGCAGGTAGTGAACGAAGTCACGCTTGCACTTCTCTTTGCCCTCAGTGGCGCACTGGCGGGGCTGGCGGCCGGTGGCGCCGTTGGGGTACTGAGCGTAGACAGCGTCAACTGCACGCTGAGCAATTTGGTCGTAGCCAGAAGCCAGCTTTTCAGCAGCTTCCAGACGGGCAGCAGCACGCTGGATGGAACCCTGCACGGACTCCATGTCGGAGGCGGAGGGGAAGCGGGAAGCGCTATCGGCTGCACCGACAACAGTGGTGATGACGGACTTCATGATGAAGAAGAGGTGTTGTTTTGAACGGTCAAGCAGATATGGCTCAGCTGATAGCGCTGATCACCATGTCGAAGTAGCTGGCAGATTCACCGGCGAGGCTGGAGCAGTCACCCTGGGTGACAGCAGCTTTCTTGGCCTGGCTGTTGGTGTTGGTGATCAGTGCACCAGCGGCAGCCTTCATGATGGCCACAGCGCGGGAAGCAGATCCGGTAGGAACGCCAAGAGCGGCATAGGTCTCGCGAAGACCGTTCAGGCAGCGGTCCTGCAGCACGGAAGCGTCGCCGGCGAGCAGGGCGTAGCTGACATAGCGGAGGACGATCTCACCATCACGCAGGCATGCAGCCATCTTGCGGTTGGTGTAGACGCCGCCGTTGGGGGCAGTCAGGCCAGTGTTTTCGCAGCAGATGCCGGCAACAGCGTCAGAGACGATGCAGGCAGCGTTGCCGGAAATGGCGTTCACTGCATCGAGGCGCTTGTTGCCGTCAGCAATGAAAGACTTCAGGGAGGCCAGCTCGCCTCCGCCGATGAAAGCACCGCTGGAATCGGCCGCTACGGCCTTCCTGGAGAATGCGTCGAGCATGGTTGAGGGAGAGTATTTGGGGCGATGCAGTTCCGCATCACGATGGACAGTACCCCCGGTTTCTATGGCCAAACCTCAAAGCTGAATGTCAGGACACACAAGTTTGCAAAAGCCGATTCCGAATAAAATGTGAAGAACCCCGNAACGAATTCGTTTTGGCCTTGCTCGCTGAGTACACGCCTGTATTTCAAGCTCTTATGTCAAATGTTGAAGCACTTGATAGCAGCTCCACTTGAGGGGCATCCACTGTGAACTTTGCGCGATCTCATCAAGAAGCACTGTCTGATCCCGTAGCCCTAAGGACAGGCAAGCCCAAGCCGCTGCAACGCGAGATTTCGCATATTGCGGCAACGTNTCNGCCAAAGCAGTGCGGACGAGNTCTTGACGTTCTTGGATTTGATTCAGTCCNATCACAGCAGTCAAGAGGTAGTTCGCTCCGTAGTCACTCCAATAACGCGAGTGAATCTGATCGATGCTCTCAACCTGTTGATGTTTGGGCATNCGCATGAGCGTTAATGCTCCCCCATATTGTTTTCCTTCATCGCGATGCTGAAGGTTCTTTTCGATTTCACTTTGATCAGCTTCGCAAATCCAGTCATCCTGTAAAGACAGTGATGAAGGGTCATCGCGAAGTAATTGTGTGATTACGTTTGTATAACTTTCCGGAACGGTTCCTGTTTTATTTGGATCCACCAGTTGAAAGGCACTTTTTGCTCTGAGTGGCATGGAGACGGGGCACCCGACCAGATGTGGGAGCACACTGATATCGCCGGCATCGCCGAGATCAATCACAGCCGCTCTGCGTCTGCCTGCGACGGCGTCTGTCAGTTGCTTGACCACGGGGGTTAAGCGGTCTCGCTGGCCGTGCACTTTCGCTGCATAGGCACGTGCTGCTCCTGCGACCAATGGATTTTCATCGGTTTCGAAAACTGAAATTGCCGCGACGCCCTCTTCAATGCCCAGCCTGGTGTGGGTTTGGATAACGGCACGTTTTTGATTGTCACTGCCGTCCAGAGCTTTCGCGAGGAGTGCACTTTGTGACGTCGTTAGGAGCTCTCCAATCTGTGCGATGGAATCGACGGCATTGATGACTGATGGTTCATCATCAAAATTCAGAGCTTTAAATAAACACGGTAAAGCCCTTGGATCACGTCGGCGCCCTAAAGCTTCAAGCACTTTGCGGCGTGTGATTCGGTTAAACAGATTGTCTGGATTCAGATCTGTTGCTTCAATGAGACCTTCCAGTGAGCGATCGCTTTTACATGCTGCAAGCCTTGTTGCAGCAGTGTATTTCTCAACAGGATTCTTTAGCTCTTCCGGATTGGTTTTCAATAGCTCTAATGCTTTTTCTTCCTCGAGCCCCTCAAATAAAATATCGAATCGCTCAGCCATGATTCCTAAAATTCCTTTCTAGAAAGCTAGCATTATGTTTCGCTCATTAGTGAATACGCCCTTGCTTCTTCGCTAGGCAAGTCGCATCTGTTAATCTTTTTGTGAATTCTGTTTCTACGATGCCTGTATCAGCCGAAGAAGAAAAGGCTTTGGTCAGTTTTGTTGACTCTTTGGCCGGTCAGCCTTCTGTNCAGGTTGATTTCAATGCTGTTGATAATATCAATGATTTGCGCTCACTTGTTCAATCCGTTGAGNCTTCTTTGACAGGCTCTGCACTCATTCCTTTAGAGCAAGCTACTCGTCCTCCAAAAATCCTTGTGGATTCTGGCGTTTTTGATCAGGACATTCCCTGGCGTTTATTACGTTGCACTGGTGGTCCCCTTGTTCTACAAATGATTTGTACAAAGGCAAATTTTGCAATTTGGATCGAGAGTTGCTAATGGAATCTTCATCTCTTGATCTGTTTGTGGCAGAAGTTGTAAGATCTCATGAGCTTGCAACAGGTTTGAAAATACTCACCTCCCATTCGGAGATTGTTGCCTATGGTCAATCCAAAGGGTTTGCGTTCTCTGAATCTGATTGGACTGAGTACTTCAAGCAGGATTTANTGTCTCAGCCTCAGCATATTCGCGACAAAATCTCGAGCTCGGACAGNACTCACTGGTCATGGGCATTTCGACAGATTTCCATTTGGCGAGCTATGTTGATGGAGGGTGCTGGAGACAGCTGATCTTCGGCACATATTTTTTATTTGTTGACTCTCGTTATGTCTGATGCTCAGCAAGACCAACTTTTAGAGCAATTTATCGCTCTAGCTCGCAATGAAGATGCTCTTCGCGATGAGATCAAGTCGGCTTTAAATCAAGATGAAGTGATCGAAATAGCCCTTCGGCGCGGTTTCAAAATTGATTCGTTAGCGATTCTGCGTAAATGGAGTAAGCATACAGATTTCTCTAAACCNACTTGGATGGGATGGTTCGACGANTAACCAATAANNTCTACGTATTTATATCTGAATATCTAGTCTCTTTGCGGCCTTTTTTGGCCCAATAAGTTACGAGTTCTTCGCCTCCTGGTCTTGGCACACTTGCNACTGCTCTNAATATTTTAAACGATCGATTTGGTCCCATTGGCCAGTTTCCGACAGCTTTAACNGAGCGAACATGCCCTCCAATNTTGGTGATGCATTCTTCNAATTTATCAAGATGTGTTTGATCAACTGTCTCGAAGATAAAGTCAGTCCCTTCGCAAATTAAATGTTGCGANCNTATCCATGCTTTNATTTGCTTNTGGCTNTCTACCATAGATTCAATTTATTGTTTTTGAATCCATTGAGGATTGATGGTTTCGGAGAAACTTTGAATCCTATCGAAGCATAGTGGACCATGCTCAGATCCCCATTTAACTTCGTTGGTTTCTGGATCAAATCCTCGATCACGACTTATCCAAGTATTTTCGTTGACTTCCACTTCGCTAACGAGGTATGTCAGAAGACCATCACGAGGGACAATGCAGTTTTTTCCTGGTTCTACGCAACCTTGATAACAACCTGGCTTGATTTCAGAAAAGTGCATTGCGCATCCACATCTCTTGTCTAGATCTTTTCCTTCAAGCAAATTCAGAAGTTCAGGATTTCTTCCTGCTCCTGCCAATCGATTTATTCTGTTGAAGCCAAAATTTTCAACAACAAAAGTATCTTCTGAAAAGGTTAGTTTATGCACGCCTTGTCGATACGGTTCCCAGGGCGCATAGTCGTAATGCTGCTCTGAGTAAAATCCAGGTCCATTAAATATTTGCCAAGGTAGTGGTCGGAAAATAATATTTATACGAGCAAATTCTTTTGGATTAGCCTGTGATTGGGCAAAGTTATCAAATATTCCTGAGAGCGTGCCTGCGAATCTCAGCTTGTCATCGATATTCATGGTATTGGGGTGTTTGTTTAAACTTTGATTTTGCGCACTTCCGATGCAAATGATGTTTGGAGGATTCCAGACCCTGCCGAGGTTTTAAGAGCGGAAGATCTGCACCTTACATTTTCTGATATAAACCAAATCCGTTCTTCAGCGATTGATTGATCATACTGAGTCGTGAGGGTAAATGTTCCATCGTCTAGGAAATTATAATGAGATTCAGCGGGAACCGATTCTGCGTACCCTACACTCCTCAGAAGTTTGCCAGATGTTTCAGATTCTGGGAAAGGAATGATGATGCACGATCCACTGGATACATCATTGGGGTCATCTGGCTCCCAATCACTTTCAGCATTCCATTCCATTTGGAATGGAGAATCAATCTCTTTTATTGTGAGCCCAGAAGCTTCGATGATTGCTTCTAATCTTTGATCATCTGTTTGCACAGATGTGATGTTTATTTCGCTTAAAACGTCTTCAAATTGTTGAAAGGCTAAGGAATGGCCTGAGCGCATCGAGCGCCATTCGCCAATGCTTTGAGCAACAAATTGCTCAATATTCATTGATTTCTTGACTGGCCGAAGTTGTTGTTTGAAGAATTGCACTGCAGATTGTTCTGCATCATGTTGACCATCGAATCAACCATCATAGACATTGCCATTGGCACTGATGACACTGACTGATTGAAAGCCTCAGCGTTTTGATTTGTAGGTTTTATGTTCGTGTTGCGAAAAATTGGCATTGTTAGGCAGTTTCGATGAATTGCTTTGAGAAGCCAGTCGGTTGTGACTGGCTTCTAAGACGTTTTTCAATGAGGAAATTCTAAGCTGAAGCCGGACGGCTCCTGCTCTGGAATTAAGTTTTCGAAATGGAAATGATTTTGCCGCCTTGGGCAAGAATGCTCTTAACTGTCGCCGACATTGAGCTTTGGTTGACGACTGAGCGTTGCATCGAACGACGGTTGGCCCCGATTTGTTTGCCTGAGCTCCATGTGATGGAAAGAGCATTGGCATTACCAACACTTTTTCGATTGACAATGGAGGGGACTTCGTTGGTTGAGAGGCTGTTCAGCAATTTTGACGCGTCCGTTGCGCCATCAAAACTTGCAAACCCAGTATCTACACAAGCGCTGCGCACGAAGTTAATCGTTCTCCCGCCCTCAAAGGTTTTTTGGGAGCGGTTATGGGGAACTTGATCGACCCCGAATGCGCTCAAGTATTCTTCGCTGTAGGTATAGCTTGCGATTTCAGCTTCATAGCCTTCTTCATTCATCAGGCGCACATGTCCCATGAGTTCGGCTTGATCATTTGGTGCTCTTCCAAGGAGGTGCTTGAAATTGAGCTCAACAAATCTGTAGGGACTGTTGGTTTCCAGGAATAACTTTTTATAGGTTTCTGACTGAGCCAGTGCAGTCACAAAACCTTGAACAGTGAGATCACCATTAATGAACAGTGCTTCTAAGGAAGGGTTGATATCAAGTTCCATCAGATGACGGTTACCAAACACCTGTTTATAGATGCTTTGAATAATCTCGCCTGCGTGGTTTAGATCGGAGTTTGGTTGTGCCGCAAGGGTGATGGTGTCCGTCATGAGTCTGATGGTGAAGGGAAGAGATTGAGTTTGCTGGAATCAGCAAACTCATTGTGTCGGTCTTTTTTGAACCGGTTTTTACATCACTTCAGTGATCGATAGGATTTTTCCACCACGGGCGTGGATGTACTTCATCTGGCTCGACATGTCCTTACCCGACACCAGGTAAGTGCTGCCAGCTGTGCGCTGGCGCGTTCTTGCAGATTGTGCTCCCACAACGATGCGGAAGCGCTTCTTGGTGGGATCTGGAGCACCCGACTGGGTACCAGTCCTGTTGATTCGGGTNGTGGTTGAACTCCAACCACCAGGAACCATGCCGGTGGCCACAGACGTGACNAACGCAGAACTGGTTTGAACGGTATCGCTTGCCGCGAATCCTTCTGAAAGCTTCAGATGGCGGTTGAAGCCAACTTGTGATCGGCCATTCTCCGAAAGAATGCGAGCGAAAGGAACCGTGTCTTCACCAAAGGTGCTTTGGTATTCCTCGCTGTCGACATAGCTGCTGATTTCAGCGTCGTAACCACCTTCAGCCAGGATTCTGGTGTGCTCTGAAATTTCTGCTTGGGATTTGGGCGCNCTTCCGAGGAAGTGTTTGAAGTTCAGTTCAATAAAGCGGTAGGGAGCATTGGTTTCAAAGAAACGACGCTTGTACTCAGCGGAAAGGCCGACAGCTCGGACGAACTCACGAGTGCTCAGGAATCCATCGAGGAATTTACTTTCGGCTGAGCTGGAGCGCTCAAATTCCATCAGATGTGGATTGCCCATCACCTGCTTGTANGTCGCACGAATCAGAGCATTTAACTGATCAGCTGTATCCCCAGGGCACCGTTGGAAGGTTTCCTGCTCTCTTTGACCAAGGCCAAAGAAGACGTAGGCATCACCACGCATTGGTGCTGAATCTTTGCCACTGGTGACACCAGGATCTTTGCTTCTGATTCCAGCGGAGAAACTTCCGGATGGACGCACGCCCAATGCTTCGGAAGGAACGCTGATTCGCGGTGCACTGCCGCTGCCCATGCTCCTGGTCAACGAGCTGCTTGTTCCTCTCGCGCTATCACTTCCGGCAAAGCTCTTTTGGAGCGCTGCCATCATCGGGAATGCNGATGTTGCGAGGTCTGCTGGNGAACTCCATGCCCTTGNGTAAGGGACAATGTCACTTCCGAAGACCTCTAAATACTCTGCAGAATCAACAATGCTGTCAATCACAGCATCAACGCCATGCTCTGCTTGGAGCGAGATTTTTGCACTCATCTCTGCTTGGGAGTGAGGTGCACGTCCCAGGAGATGTTTGAAGTTCAGCTCGATCCCACGTTGTGGAGCGACAGACCTGAAGAACCGATTCTTGTAGAAGCTGGACTTAGCCAGTCCGCGCACAAAGTTGCGGACGTCAAGGTCGCCGTTGCGGAGCTGAGCTTCCAGCTCGGTCGAACGNTCAGCATCCATGACGTGGGCATTGCCAAANACTTGGCGATACGCAGCTGAAATGACTTCATCGAGAGATGAATTGTCGTCTGGGCTATAGCACTCTGTTGTGACGCGGTGAGGGCAGTCTTCATGGCTACGAGGACCCACCCCGATGCTCATCTGATCGCAGGATTGCTTCAGAAACTCACCAATCGTGAGGGCTGCTGATTGGGCCTTATTTCCTTTCCGCTGGAAGCTGACAGGGTTAGCCCATTTTGTTTCAGCTCCGAATCCTTTGGATGCTTGGTTGGTAGCCATGGTTGAGAAGTCGTGAGGGAGAGAAGGTCTGGGAGGGGTGATGCGTCGAGTGAATCGCTTTAAGTCACTGGAGTGATGCTTGCGATTTTTCCGCCTTCACGGTGGATTCGTTTGAACTGCTCAGAGAGCTTGTCGAACGGAACAAAGAAGACCCTGTTTGACCGGGTGTATCTGGAAATGCGTCGAACGTTATTGGCGTTGTATCCGGTGACTTCCACCCGGTACGTCACTCCTTCATCAGAAGCACCGACGCCTAAACGGGTTGGAGCATCCTGCAGGTTGCGTGAAGGCTGGTAGCTCCAGCCTGTCGTTTCCTTGGATGACGGGGGAATGACTGGTCGAGGCAGATTCTGAAACGCTGCACCCGCAAGNTTGCTCTGAATTCCAGAGAGGTCGCCTTTGAGGCTACTACTGCTGTTGCCCCTAAGGAGTTGGAAGCTCCAAGTGAATTCTTGAAGGGTTGTACAAGCTTCAGTTTTCCAGCCACGTTGGAAAGGAACGACCCATTCGCCGAAAGCGTTTTGGTAGTCCTCACAGTCAAGGAAGCTATCGATATCTGCTTCGTATCCCTTNCTGTCNAGCCTTTCAGAGTGCAGACGCATCTCTTGAAAGTCCTCGGGTGCACGNCCTAAGAAATGGCGGAAGGCCAATTCGATATATCGATACCGGGAGCACGTTTCAAAGAATCTGCTGCGGTACAGATCGCTCTTGGCAATGCGACGCACCAGTTCTCGAACACTGATTTCGCCGAGCTTGAACTGAGATTCAGCAATGACTTGGCGCTCGCTCTCCATGACGTAGGCGTTGCCAAGCACCTGCTTATACACCGCACGGATGATCTGCTCTTTCTTGGCGTCTTCGTCGCCAGGCAGGAGTTCTAGGGGCGCTTCACTCTCTTCAGAAAAGCGCTCCACCCCAAGAAGCGAGGCAGGACCGAATGGCATGGACGTACTCGGGTTTTCGCCATGCAATAGTCAGTCAAAAATTGGCTTGAACGACCGCTTCTTTATAAAGCTCAATCAAGTGTTTCTGAATGTTGCGTGTCGTTACAGGTCCTTGTTGCTGAAAGGCTTCTCAGCCAGTGCAAGCCGCGATTTTGCGACTGAATTGGTCGTCTTAGGCCGAGTTTTAGGNTTTGGCCCCGAGTGATTCGAGGCTGNTTCTTGCGGTGCCGCGGGTTAAGGGGTTCCAGTGATCCAGTTCTTGTGCGTTACGACTCAGCAGTGATGCGACATCTGGCGGTTCAAGGCCTGTGCAGAAGCTGAAATCAGCGCCTCGGATCGACTCAACGGACTCCAGCGACGCGTCTTGAAGGTCTGCTCCGCGGAAGTCCGCCATATCGAGTTGGCTTGTTCCAAATCTTGTTCCACGGCACATGGCTCCCCGCAATGTTGCGTGACGTAGGTCGGCACCAGCGAGTGAAACGCCATCGAGCAATCCACCGGTTAGGTCAGCTCCGCTCAGATAGGCGCCCATCAATACTGCGCCTCTCAAATCGACCTCTCTTAGGTCTGCGTTGTTGAGGAAGGCGCCATTGAGTTTTGCCCCGGGTCCAACGGCACCACTCCGTTCCAAGTCGAAGTCGTCAGGTGTTTTTGTTTGCGAGTCGTAGCGCGCGAGGCGTAGATCNGCTCCCTCCAGTGAGCATTGCGATAGATCTGCTCCTCTTAGATCTGCTCGACAAAGCTGCGCACCGCGGAGGTCCAGATTTGGAATGGNGAGCCCCCGCCAGTTCGCTCCTCTTGCATCGATCGGCCCCGCCAGCCCCGATGTGGGGCTGGTGAGTTCGGGGGGATGCCAATTGGTTAGATCCAGAGGGGTGGTTGACGCCGTCAACAGATCAGTTCCGAAGCGTGGAGATCGCAATCGTAAGCAACACGCGTGCAATCTCTAAGCCGCCCACAAGGAAAAGGCCAAGCCAAAGCTTCAAAGCCCAGGTTGGTGGCTGGCCGTTAACCCATGCAGAGGAAACGTCTAAGAGTTGTGTTTGTGGGGCTTGAGGGCTTGGCGCGCGCATCTGGAGAGAGTCTCGCCAATCAGCGCCATAACGCGGGTATTCCTGATAAATCGGAAGCTCGCCCAGTGGCCGGCCTGGGAGCAGGCGTGAGCGCTGTTGTGGCACAAGGTCATAACCAAATGCCGTCATGTACTCCTCGCCATCCAGCAGGGTGTCGATGAAGTTTGTGAATCCTTTCTCCCCGATCACAATNGACCAGGCACGTCGTTCGGCGTCGCCATGGACGGGGCGCCCAAGAACACGCCCNACTACCTGATCCACCATTCGGTAGTTCGAATTGCACTGGTAGTANCCCTGCTGAAAGCGCTCTGACAGCAGCAGCCCCCGGATGAAGTCCCGCACGGTGATGTTGCCGCTCCGGAGTTGCGATTCCAGAAAGACATCGCGATCGGCCTTCATCGCATGAAAGAACACTTGCCGGTAGGCCTGCTCGATCAACCCGTCAATGTCGCTCCGATATTCGTCTCCCCCAAGTGCTCCGCTGCCGAGCAGTTGGTTGCGAACTGTGGTGTTATTCCCGGCCAGATTGCTGACTCTGGAGTTCTGTGTTGTCAGTNGGTACGCCTGAAGAGGCACTGCCATAGCGGAGGCCGTGAGTAGAAATACTTGTCGGNGATCCTCCNCTTGATTTCCCGNTTATGGACGCCTGTCTTATCAGCTCTTAACTGCAGAAATATTGAGTTCGTTCATGAGGTGGTCGAAAGCTGCGGTCAACGTCGCTATGGAGTTGGGCTCCACGGTCTGCTCGCGGCTGAGATGTTTGAGCTGCTCAAGGGCAATGGTCAGACCATCGGTGGGAACGCCCATGCGGGCATAGAGCTCCCGCAGTGCGCACATCCCTTTTGGGTCGGTGAATTTGGCTTGTCCGCAGGCCACGGCATAGACGATGACCCGGAAAAAATCCATGCANTCCCGCCAACATGCTTCTGCTCGACTGGCCGGAAATAAAGCACCGCCAGGTTCCAGGAGTTGCGGTCGCTCTTTAGCAAGACAGGCTTTGGCCGCATTGACGATGGTGACGGCATTGGCTTGCAAACGCTCTANNTCGAGGCGGTTAGTGCCTGCTTCTGCGCAGATCGTGTGGGTTTCCTCGTCCGTGAAAGGGCGCTTTTCTCCGTCAGCGTTGTTCAAAATCTTTTGGCAGGCCATCCCTAGGGATGGCTGATCTGTCAGGCCGAAAACTTTGGCGGCTCTCGCCAGTTCTTTCAGTCCGTGAGCGTCGGTCATCCTGCCGGTCAGTTGAGTGTTGCCACTGGTGTGGCGATCAGCCACCCATGTCGTTCGAGATAAAACGCCCANATCAAATCGTCGCCGAGTCCGGGGCAGTTTTGAACGGCGGCTGCGCTGAGCTCGTCGGAGATCCCCATCGCTTGAAGCAAGTCTGAGGCTCCTGCCGAGGAGAGCACGTTTGCGCTGCGGATGGCAGAGCCCACAACCCAGGTGAGTTGGGTTGCGCTGAGTTCCCCGTCATTGTTCTCGCAGGCCAATAGGAGATTGGCGGCAACCTTTTGTTGCTCGAGGGTTTCCTGCCAGAGCTTGATGTTCTCGTCGCGCAGATTGATCCGAAAACAGCCAGCTCCGATCGAGAAATTCAGTTCCCCGGATGCATCCGCTTTGCGTTGAAGGGCCTCGATGCGCGGGTCTGAGAGAGAGCTCATCAACGCTGGTCGGAGGAACTCAATGTAATCAGTGGTTTGGGGCTCCATCACCNNCTGTGTCTGANNCGCTCCGCTGGATCAGTCATGGCCTTCAATCCTTGGTGTTGGNTGATTTCTTTTTGAGCAGACCCGTGAGTGTTGCGAGCGCGAACATGGCGAGCAATGCAAGGCCAAGGGCTATGCCGGTCCCTTGTGACACATCGACCCCCTTGGCGGCTTCGGCTCCAACCATCACAAGAATCGAGTCGCTGATCAGCACGCTGATCACAAGGGCTGGAGCAAAGACTCTCCAGTGGGTGCGGCTGATGCCGATGGCATAACTCAGGAAATCAAACAAACCTGTCATGAGCAGACCGGTCATGAGAAAGAAATTTCCTTCCANTTGGTTCTGGCTAAAGCTGTCAATGCGCTTCATCGCAGATGCCCCTACCAAACGGCTNACAGGTGCCCGCCCCCATGTCCTCGCGATGTAGAAAGCAGCGCTGCAAAAAACAAGATCCGACAAAATAATTGTCAAATACCCGGTTTTGAACCCGAGCAACGATCCGGCTAGGAGGGAATAGATCGAGCTGGGCAAGGCAGGCAAAATAATGCTCACCCCACGCAATAAGAAGAGTCCCAGGGGGGCCCAAAAGCCCATCGTTTTCACCAGCTCCTGCAACGGCGCGATGCCATAGCGCTGCAGGTAGAAGACAACGACGATAAAAGCNGCGACACAGGCGCCAATTTGCAGCACCTTTTTCAACCTGGTCATCCGCAAGCTCTCTAGCCCGGGAAATGTAGAGCAGACATTTTTGAGCCCATGGCTGTTCGGTTGTTTTTGCTGTGGACAGCTGTCTCAGCATCGATACCATCAGCCAAATCCCTAATTCGAGGACCAGCGCTGTGGCTACGTCTTTTCAGCGGTCCGAATTTGAGCAGTTGCTCTCCTCTCAACTCCTCAATCTCAGCGAAGTGGTCGAAACGCTCGCCGATCGTGTGATCGCTGTTGAAGAGCGTCTCGNGCTCATTGAGTCTGGCTTGACCTCAGGAGAATCCAGTCATGAGCTGACGCATGAAACGGGGGAACTGCTCCATGCCAGTGAAAGGAAGGTTCGAATCTTGCGTGATCGTCTCGATTTAAACCCTCAAGTCAGCGAGCAGGTCGCTGTTTCAGACAATGATCAAGGCGAGTTCCTGGATGACACATTCGATCAAATGATTGCCTGATCAGTTGAGGTCGAGCAGCCGCACTCTGAATCCGGCGACCTGTTTGGCCATCTCTGGTGAACTTTGAAGGAAGGGGTGATCAGCCATCGCCGCCAAGATCTGGTCTGTCTTTTCCTCNGGCGTTAAGTCGGCATGGGACGCATTGGAGTTGAACGTCTTCTTCCAAAGACGATCAAAAACCATTGCAAAGCTGTCGGCGTTATTGAATAGCCGATCAGTGCCTGCATCTGGTGAGATGTACGACACGACAAAAACAAAACAGATGCCAGGACCCAGATTTGAACTGGGGACACGGCGATTTTCAGTCGCCTGCTCTACCAACTGAGCTATCCCGGCACGTCGCTTGGCGACCCCTAGATCTTAAATCACCGCCTGTTCAATGGTGTCCGGCCGAGGCAAAGCAGTCCGGATACGCCATGGCCGCGATGCAGCAGAGCGTCCCGAGCAGCCATGGCCGTCGCTCCCGTCGTGAGAATGTCATCGACGAGCCAAATCGGTTGACCTGACGGCTGCTCCAGAACAGTGAAGGCATTNTGCATGTTCTGAGCCCGCAGCTTTCGATCCAGGTGATGCTGGCTCAGGCTTGCTCTTGTTCTCACAAGAAGATGACGCACTGGGCGTTGTAACCCGGTGGCAATCAGCTCGGGTAAAGGATTCCGCTGGGACATTCTGCGCTTCCAACTGGGAATCGGCACCAGAGACACATCGCCGTTGAGTGCCAGCTGCTCGCGAAATAAGGCCATCAAGGCCGGCAATATCCTCTGTTGCGGGCCGGGGTGTTTCAGGCGCAGCAGTAGATGACGAAAGTGACTGTCATAGAGGCCTAGGGCTCTCCACCGCAGAGGCTTCAGCCCTGAGCGGCATGTGGGGCCCAAGTCGTACTTGCTGCAGCACTCTGCACAGGGAAAGNGNCCGGCATCGCAGAGGCGCCGACAGATTGGACAGCTTGGAGCAATGAGCAGTTGGCGAATCCTGTGGTGAAGACCCCACATGGTTCAAAGCGATTGGCTTTGATCAGGATTCCCCTGCTTAGGGAGTTGGTTTGGGCATTGACCGCAACATCCCCACGAGGGTTTGGTGCGCATCTTCACTGTCGCTCAGTGTGTGGTCAAAGGCGATCTGAATGGTTGCACCATCAACCTCAAGCTCCATCGCTTCGGGGCGAACGGCCACCATCCGGGCGCTCTCTGCCGTCTCGACTCCGCCGTAGTGACGTGCATAGGCGATCACCGCTTCCGCATGATCGTCATTCATATGGCGGCAAATCCTTGCGCTGACTGTGTCGGTGAGGGGATCAGCGGGCATGGATCNCGAAGGGATGGACTTGCGTCAACTTTGGCAGTGAATCGAGCTGCAGGAGCTTGCTTAGGCAAAGCGTTGCCATAGAAGCAGCCCCAGGCGAATGCCGCTGTAGCTCACGTAGGTCGCCAGGACGACGAACAGGGCCATCGCCAATCCATCGCGGAGGTTGTTGGGCATGGATCAGCAGAACTCAATCGTTGGATTGTGCCTTGGCTAGGCCTTGAAGAGCGAGTCTCGCAACACCTGCTGCCGGTGGTTGCAAGCAGCTCACCACGGTGCAACCCAGCTTTCGTTCTCGGATGCGTCGCCATTGGGGGTTCCGGGCACCCCCCCCAAGGGAAATCACTCGCTTTGGCTTTGCAGCCCCAAGCTGGTGCAAACGTTCCCAACCTCGCGCCTCAATGGAGGCCAGGCCCTCGAGCAGAGCTTGTAAGTAGAGGGCATCGCTCACCGGCCGTGGTCCCAGAACGGGTTGCAGTGTCGGGTCGTCGACTGGAAAGCGCTCCCCTGGGGCTGGCAGTGGGAGTAANTCCAATCCACTGTCGTGCTCTGGATTGATCTGACGACTGAGCTCGACAAGTTCGGCATCCGTGAAAAAGCGACGGAGGATTCCTGCCCCTGCATTGGAAGCACCCCCGCACAACCACTGGCCCCCGAGCCGATGGCGGCTGACTCCGATGCCGTGGATCGGTGTTGGCGTGAAGCGTTTCATCACCAAGGTGGTTCCCAGCACCGTGATGCCGTCTTCAGGTTCTGGTGCGCTGGCCATCACAGCTGCNTTGGAATCGGTCGTTCCTGCAATCACAAGCACACCCGGCGCTAACCCCAGATGCTCTGACCGTTCAGCGGGTAGACCGCCCAGTACTTCTCCACTGCGCTTGACGACCGGCAATCGGGCTCGCCACGGCGCCTCTTCCAGTGCTGGGATCCAGCGTTCTGTCTCGAGTTCCCAGCCGAGGCGCAGGTTGTTGCCTTCCTCTCCCCAATGCCAGTTCTTGAGGAGCCAGCCGTTGATCCAGTCGGCTTGATGGCGGAGCATCGCCGCAGACGGATGTGTTTTCAGCAGTTCAANGGCCCGTGCAAGGCTGCCACTGCTGCTGGATGCAGGGCTTTTGGCTGGAGCCATCTTTTGGAGCTCAGCGTCGTGCTCTGGGTAAGCAGCTGAATAGGGGAGGGCCGGACCCAGGGCGTCCCCCGCATGGTTGCAGGCCAGCAATGTTCCCGAGGTGCCATCAACAGCGATGGCCCGCAATTGGCCGCGGAGCTTCTCTGGGATTGCTCGAATTAAGGCCGTACAGGCATGGCACCAGTCCTGCGGTTGGCAAAGCCCGGTGTTGTAGTCCGTGGCTTGGGTGTGACGCAGGTTGCCCTCGTGATCGAGAACAGCAATCCGCACACCGCTGGTGCCCAGATCAATTCCGAGCACGAGCGATGACATCGNTTNCTTAGGAGNCNTTCCGCAGTTGAGCGGCCTTGGNCTCAACGTCTTCCCANGGTGCCTTGAGGTCATTCCGACCAAAGTGTCCGTAGGCCGCTGTGTCTTGGTAGAAGCGCCCACCGCGTTGTTGGGGCAGGTCGCGCAGGCCAAAGTTTTCGATGATGGCGCCGGGGCGTAAATCGAAATGCTCTTGGACAAGTTCGGTCAGCGCATCGTTTGCCAATGCGCTGGTGCCAAAGGATTCCACCAGGATGGACACTGGTTTCGCCACGCCGATCGCATAGCTCAGCTGCACTTCCGCACGTTCGGCGAGACCTGCTGCAACGAGACATTTGGCCACATAGCGGGCTGCATAGGCAGCAGAGCGATCCACCTTGGTGGGATCTTTGCCGGAGAAAGCTCCGCCTCCATGGCGGGCATAGCCGCCGTAGGTGTCAACAATGATTTTGCGGCCGGTGAGGCCCGCATCGCCCTGGGGCCCGCCAACCACAAACTTTCCTGTGGGATTGACCAGATACTTCGTGGTGTCCTGACTGGGTTTGAGAGCCAGGTCAGCGGTTGCCGGTTCCACCACATGGGTCCAGAGGTCTTTCGTGATGCGATCACGGATGCCTTGTTCGTCGCTGATGCCATNAACTTCAGCGGTGTGCTGCGTTGAGATCAGGATCGTGTCGATGGCGACGGGCTTGTCGTTTTCGTACACCACGCTCACCTGGGTTTTGCCATCGGGCAGGAGATAGCCCAGGGTGTCGTTATGGCGCACTTCAGCGAGTCGTCTTGCTAGCCGATGAGCGAGGCTGATCGGCAGCGGCATCAGCTCTGGCGTTTCGTTGCACGCATAGCCAAACATGATGCCCTGATCACCGGCTCCAACGAGATCGAGAGGATCTCCGGCGTGGTCATCCGCTTCATTCACACCCTGCGCGATGTCAGGAGATTGCTGATCGAGAGCGACCAGCACGGCGCAGCTGTTCGCATCAAAGCCNCCAGCGCGGGCTCCGCTGTATCCAATGTCTTTNATCACATTGCGGACCAGGTGAATGAAATCAACCTGGGCTTTTGAGGTGACCTCTCCTGTGATCATGCACAGGCCTGTATTGACGACCGTTTCGCAAGCCACGCGACTGGCCGGGTCTTGGGCCAGAAGAGCATCCAAGACGGCATCACTGACCTGGTCGCAGATTTTGTCTGGATGCCCTTCGGTAACGGATTCGGAGGTAAAGACGTAGCGACTCATGCAGATTCACTTGATCGGCGAACTTTACGGGCCGGTGGTGATGTTCAGTGCAGACCAGTCGTGAAAGAGATGTGGTGTGGCATAGAGATCAGGTGGTTGGTTCCAGCCGCCTTGGTAGCCCAAAACGATGCCGATCCCGGCGGCTTGGGCCATGTGTAAGTCGGTGTCTGCATCGCCGACGAGCGCACAGCGTTCAGGCCGAAGATCAAGGCGCGCGCACAGGTTCAAGACTGCATTGGGGTCAGGTTTCCTCGGACGATCGTCTGCACTCCAGCAGGCGGCAAAGTGCTGGTTCAGCTGGTGACGGTCAAGGAATCCAGCAATTCCTTCTGCGGTGTCGTTGCTGATGACCGCCGCGCAGGCTCCAGCCTGTTGGCATTGACACAGAAGCTCCTTCACTCCTTGCAGCAATGCACCGGTTGGACTGGGACCATGCACGTCCTGCTCAAAGCAGCGTGACGTGAGCTGGACGGCCTCCGGCCAACTGGTGCCCATCAAGCAGAACACTGTGGCCATCGATGTGAAATTGTCCTGACGGGCCGCGACAGCCAGCGTCCCTGAGGGATGGATGGTGTCCTCTTGGACTCCATACACCTGTTGCAGCAAGGTTCTGAGCTGATANGGGCGAGCGGGCTTGTTGGGCGGCCTTTCACTGCAGTGTTCAGCCCACAAACGCTCGGCAGTATCGATGCGACCTCTGACCAACTCNAGAAGATCAGGCTCGCTATGGGAAAGGGTGCCGTCCTTGTCGAACAGCACCCCATCGATCGGGCCAAGGCTCTGGCCGTGTAAAAACAGTTGAGCCATCAGCCCGGTGGCGTCAGACCATCATTGAACTGATCGGATCTTCGCCATCTTCGGCTTGCTCCAAGAGCATCTGCTTGTAGCGAGCGGCCATTTCCTCAGCCTTCTCGAAGACCTTCTGAGGATCGGTCAACATGTCGCCGGGTTCGGGCTCAAGGGCCTTGGTCGACAGGGAGATCCGGCCGCGCTCAGCATCGAGGTCAATGATCATGACCTTCATCTGATCGTTGACGTTGAGAACCGAGTGTGGGGTCTCGATGTGCTCGTGACTGATTTCAGAGATGTGCAGCANGCCGCTCACACCACCGATATCGATGAAGGCGCCATAAGGCTTGATTCCGCGAACAGTGCCGACAACGACTTCACCCACCTCAAGGCGATTCATCTTGCGCTCAACCAGAGCGCGACGATGGCTGAGAACGAGGCGATTCCGCTCCTCGTCGACCTCAAGGAATTTCAGAGGCAGGAAGTCAGCAACCAGCTCTTCTTTTGGCTTACGTGTGCTGATGTGCGAGCCAGGAATGAAGCCACGGAGACCTTCAACCCGCACGAGTGCGCCACCACGGTTGGTGGCGAACACTTCCGAGTAGATGGTGGCGTCTTCCTTCTGGAGCTGGCGTACACGTTCCCAAGCACGCTGGTATTCGATGCGACGCACCGACAGGGCCAGCTGACCATCCTCGTTTTCTTCACTCATGATGAAGAACTCGCGGATTTCTCCGGGCTGGAGCACATCGCTCAAGCCTTCGACACGGTTGATCGAAACCTCTTGCAGAGGCATGAAGGCAGCCGTTTTGGCGCCGATGTCGATCATTGCGCCCTTCGATTCAAGGGCGAACACGGTGCCGTTGACGATGTCACCGGGCTTGAAGTTGTAGTCGTACTTGCTGAGGAGAGCTGCGAATTCATCCAGTGAGAACCCAGCTGTCTCCAGGTCTTTCATGTCAGGACGGCTGCCCGGATCATCGGCAGTTGGAACGTCCTCTGGGATGCTCAGATCCTCATCTCCGAAGCCAGCGTCGCCGGTCGCATCAACTGAAGCTTCTTCTTCAGGAGCGGTNGTGGCGTCAAGAACCTGTTCTTCGGTCGGAGTCGCAGACATGTGTCGTTGGCGGTCTGCCTCAGGTGGGCAGTTCGAAAAGAGAGGTGCATGAAGCCCGCCGACTTCCGCACGTAATCAACGACTTTACAGGTGGGGCTGTGGCTCCCTTAACCCACCGCTGCAAAGGCGTTTTTGTCGCTACTCATCGTTTCTAGGGTCGCCACAAAGTCATCGATCCCACGGAACTGTCGATAAACCGAGGCAAAGCGGATGTAGGCCACTTCACTAATTCCCTTGAGCTCGATCAAGACCAGTTCGCCAATTTCCGCACTTGAGATATCGCGGCCCGCACGTTGCTGGAGTTGCAATTCAACGTCTTCGACCATGGCCTCCAGTTTGGTCGCATCAAGCCCAGTTTTTTCACAGGCTCGATTCAGTCCATGAAGCAACTTGCTGCGGCTGAAAATTTCACGACTGCCATTTCGCTTGATCACGTTGATCGGAACTGTCTCAACTCGCTCGTAGGTGGTGAAGCGGAAATCGCAGTGCAAACATTCACGGCGACGCCTCACACTTCGGCCACCGTCAGCTGAACGTGACTCGAGAACACGGCTATCTGTGTTTTGGCAGGAGGGGCACTGCACGCCCTACACCTCAAAAGATTGCCCAACTTTAGACATTCATTCGAGTCTTGAGAAGGGCTGTTATGACATTGATCTCATCAAGACAGTGATTAGATCCCCTGCCCTGCTGTGAGATTGGGCGATTTTCATTGTCTTGGCGAGATGTATTTGCGACTGGATTTTTCATATGGCAATAAAAAAGCCCCGCTTTCGCGGGGCTTGNATTGAGATTTACTTGCCGATCTTTGGGGGATCGCGGAAGGCGATTGCAAAGAACAGGGTTGAAATCGCGAGAGTGAGGATGAGGATGTAAGCGAAGCTTTCCATCGAAGAACTCCTGAGGACCGATCAGTTGAGAGGAGTGCCTGCGGGAGGAACGTAGCCCTCTGGCAGACGACGGGTGGACTTGTCGCCCAGTTTGGCGAAGAGTCCAAATTCCACTTGGTCGCCGAGATCTGGGTCGATGCCGGCAAACACATCGCGATACAGGGTGCGAGCACCGTGCCAGATGTGACCAAAGAAGAACAGCAGCGCGAAGGTGGCGTGGCCGAACGTGAACCAGCCGCGGGGTGAACTGCGGAACGTACCGTCGGAGTTGTAAGTCTCGCGGTCGAAGTCGAACGCTTCACCCAGCTGTGCCTTACGAGCAAGACGCTTGACGTCAGAAGGATCAGTGAAGGTCTGGCCATCGAGTGCTCCGCCGAACACCTGGGCTGTCACACCCTGTTGTTCGAACGAGAACTTGGCTTCTGCACGACGGAAGGGAATGTCAGCGCGAACATTGCCCTGGGCGTCCTGAAGAACAACAGGGAAGTTCTCGAAGAAGTTGGGNAGACGCCTGACTTCAAGCTCTTCACCGCTCTTATCAGTGAACACGATGTGACCAACCCAAGAGGTGGCCAAGCCATCACCGTTCACCATCGGACCAACACGGAACAGGCCACCCTTGGCAGGGCTGTTGCCGACGTAGTCGTAGAAAGCAAGCTTTTCAGGAATTGCAGCAAACGCTTGTTCACGGGTTGCACCGTCGTCCATTGCTGTTTGGACGCGACGGTTGATTTCCGTTTTGAAGTAGCCCTGGTCCCACTGATAACGAGTTGGGCCAAACAGCTCAACGGGTGTAGCAGCTGAGCCGTACCACATGGTTCCGGCAACGATGAACGCAGCGAAGAACACTGCTGCAATCGCGCTNGCCAGAACAGTTTCGATGTTGCCCATGCGGAGCGCCTTGTACAAACGCTCAGGTGGACGTGTCGTGATGTGGAAGATGCCGGCGATGATGCCGACAATTCCAGCGGCGATGTGGTGAGCAACGATGCCACCGGGGTTAAAGGGGTTAAAGCCTTCGGGACCCCATGACGGTTGGACCGCTTCTAGATGTCCGGTGATCGAGTACGGATCAGAGATCCACATACCAGGGCCGAAGACACCGGTTAGGTGGAACGCACCAAATCCAAAACAACCAAGACCGGCAAGGAGAAGGTGAATGCCGAAAATTTTGGGCAGGTCGAGGGCGGGTTCACCCGTCCGTGGGTCCTGCCAAATTTCCAGATCCCAGTAGGTCCAGTGCCAGATGGCGGCGAGCATCAGCAGGCCGCTGAAAATGATGTGAGCGGCTGCAACACCTTCGAAGCTCCAGAAGCCGGGATCAACAGCGGTCTCGCCGGTGATACTCCAGCCACCCCAGCTTTCTGTCACGCCGAGACGTGCCATGAAGGGCATGACAAACATGCCCTGACGCCACATCGGGTTCAGGACTGCATCAGATGGATCAAAAATGGCCAGTTCGTAGAGGGCCATCGAGCCGGCCCAGCCGGCAACAAGGGCTGTATGCATGAGGTGCACAGCCAAGAGGCGTCCCGGGTCATTAATGACGACGGTGTGCACCCGATACCAGGGCAATCCCATGGGTCAGGTTCGGGGAACGGAGCTGCGCAAGCAGCCAGACCTCGCGATCGTAAGGGTTTCCTTCGGTCTCCCAGCGGTTGTTGTCTTGTGCTGCAACGTCCAGTGACAAGGGATTTGGCTTGCCGTTGTTCACAAANCGCAATCCCTGCGTTCATGATGGCCANCAGCTGTGACTGATCCATGCCTGTGATCCGATTCGTCCGGGAAGGTTGTGACGTCGAGTGTTATCCCGGGGAAAACCTTCGCGACGTGGCGATTCGTGAGGGAATTCAGCTGTATGGATTGAAGGGGCAACTTGGAAATTGTGGTGGTTGTGGCCAGTGCATTACATGCTTTGTCTCCGTTGTCGGCGACGACGTCCAAGACGCCCTGACGGCACGAACGCCGGTGGAAGACGCAAAGCTGCGTCGTCGTCCGGAAGATTGGCGATTGGCTTGTCAGGCCTTGGTGGAGCGGTCTGTTCGGGTGTTGACCCGACCTCAGCTCAAGCTGGCTGATGCCGAAAATCGTTTTGCGGCAGCGTGTAACGCCCCGCTTCCGCTGGGTCCGACGGCTTGGCCGAACGTCGCTACCGACGAGGACGAGTTGGTTGAGGAGGAAGCTGCTACTGCCGATGAAGAGCGCTGAAGGAGCCGTTGGTATGGCCTCATCCCGGTGATACGTTCGCCGGGATCCATNTAGATGTCATGGAAACCAACGATCTCGGATTCGTCGCCAGCCTGCTGTTCATCCTGGTTCCGGCGATCTTTCTGATCGTCCTCTACATCCAGACCAACAGCAGGCAAGGTTGAGCTTTAACGCTGCTCCGGTTCGCGAACAAGCAGAACCGGAGCAGGAGCATGAACCCTGATGTAGTCGCTNACTGACCCGCCAAGGAGCTTGTCGAGGTCAACGAGGCCCCGAGCCACTAGAGGACGTCTGTCCTGTGATGCGATCACCAAGAGGTCCGCATTGGTGTCCTTGGCGGCTGAGCAAACAGTTCGGCCGATGTCGGATCCCGTCACGTGGACGGCCTTCATTTCAATCCCGAACGAGCGTGCGCGTTGCACGGCGGCGTCAAGAACGTCATCTGCTTTTGATCTGCCACCCCTCGACGGTGCCAGGTCTTGTCGTGTCACATGAACGCCGATGAGTTGCCCATCAGGGATCTCGCGGGTGAGTTCGCAAGCGGTCTTCAAAGCGTCGTCGCCAACACCGGTGCCGTCGATGGTCACCATCACTTTGTTGACGTGCCTCACATACAGGTCGTCGCGAACCAAAAGCATGGGTCGGGTGGAGAGCTGAAAGACGTACTGGCTCGCGCTGTTGGCCAGAATCGATTGGAGCCGACCGAGGCCGCGAGACCCCATGACGATCAGGTCGCTGTTCAGTTCTTCCGCAACTTTCAGCACGGTTTGTTTGGTGTCGCCCTCGCGCACGAGTGCGTTGACGTTGGAGCTGGGTAGCCCCATCCGTTCAACAGCCCCGTTGAGAAGCGATTGGCCGTCATTGCGATGGTCTGCTGCCTGAGCAGTGTTCTGCTCGGGAACCACGTGGAGCAGATTGACCTTTGCCTCCCTGAAGCTTGGAATGTCCTGCAGCATCCGAATCATCTCCTCGACATGACCCTTGCCTGAATCNGCGATCAACAGGTTTTTAAACATGCCANTGGAACAACCTTGGAAGAAGCCTATGGGCAGTCCGAGAGATGCATGAGCAGCTGACGGAGAGCGTTACGCCCCAGTCGTGGACTCTGGTTCGTCGGGTGTTGCCGCAGCACACCGATCACGCGGGTGTGATGTGGCACGGCAGCTATGTCGGTTGGATGGAGGAGGGGCGAGTGTTGGCTC
Organism: Synechococcus sp. ARS1019; assembly: GCA_002690325.1. Classification (GTDB taxonomy): domain Bacteria; phylum Cyanobacteriota; class Cyanobacteriia; order PCC-6307; family Cyanobiaceae; genus Parasynechococcus. The sequence goes on along the minus strand of NZED01000033.1, from coordinate 10,878 downwards.
TGGAGCAGGCAGGTTTGTCCTACGCAGAGCTTTCGGCCCTCGGGTATGAGATGCCTGTGGTCTCGATGACTGTCCGCTATCGGGAGGGCATCCGTCATGGTGATCTCATCACATTGGAGAGCCGTCTATTGGTTTCGGACGGCGCTCGTTTCCCCTGGAGATGCCGTTTCCTGAGGGATGGACGCTTGCTGGCTGATGCGCAAGTTGAGTTGGTGCTCGTACAGCGTTCTGGTGGGCGGATGGTGGTGGTCCGTCGTCCGCCAGAAGCCTTGCAACGCGCGCTCCAGCGCCTGCGCATCGGCCCGCAACCCACGTGATTGAATCAGTACAGGCGTACTAATTGTTCATGCGTGAATGGCGTTGGGTCTGGGGTTGTTGCCCCGGGATTGGGTCCGTTCGCCTTGCAGCTCTTGAGGCTTTGGCTGCCTCTAAGCAGCTCAGCCTGGCTCACCTCTGGCGCTGGCCCTTGCATCGTTTGGCCGAGGAGCTCTCTTGGCCAGAACGTGTTTGGAATCAGTTGGATCGCTACCGACAGCACTGCGGCATCCATCCGACGTGCGACATCCCNGCGAATGCGCTTTTGCAAGGTGATCAGAACTGGCCTGAGCCCCTCAATGCATTGGAAGCGGCACCGCTTTGCTTGTTTTATCGAGGTGACACCTTGCTTTTGCAGGCTTTGCAGCGCCGTAAGGCTGTTGCTGTGGTCGGAACACGTTCGCCATCCACGCATGGTGTTCAGATGGCGGATCGCTTGGGTCGAGCCCTGGGTCGTGCGGGGTGGCCTGTGCTGAGTGGCTTGGCTGCAGGCATTGATGCGGCCGTGCATCGGGGATGTTTGGCCGTGAAGGGTTCACCGGTCGCCGTCTTGGGCACCCATCTCGATCGTGTCTATCCAAGCCATCATCGAGAGCTGCAGTCTGTGATTGGCCGTTCTGGTCTGCTCCTCAGTGAACGATTTCCTGGAGAAACGCCCCGACCAGGTCACTTCGCTGCGCGCAATCGTCTGATGGTGGCGATGGCGGCTGTTGTGGTGATCGTTGAATGTCCAGAGCNNAGCGGGGCCTTGATTTCGGCTCGATATGCGTCGGAGTTGGGCTGTCCGGTCTGGGTGGTTCCATCGGATGCCGGTCGCCGATCTGCGCGAGGAAGTAATGCTCTTTTGTTGGAGCAAGCCACTCCGTTGCTTTCTCCAGATGCGTTGTTGGATGTTCTCGGCCCTGGCCCTTTATTGGCGGCCTCGTCGGGATCGTTCCCGCCGCAGCAACCCCAGATCTCCGATGACCCTCTGAGGGGTGCGCTTGAGGATGGAGCAACGCTTGATNAGTTGCAGCGTTCTTGCAACCGCTCTGCTGGATCGTTATCCCGTGTGTTGGTTCAGCTTGAGTTGCAAGGGCTTGTGGTGTGTGAACCTGGTCAACGATGGCGTTCGGTCTGACGTGTCTTCGCCACAGACCGTTGAAGTTGCGTCTCTTCTGAGTTGGCGCCGTCAGCAGCGCATGCTCGGCGGCCGCGCGGTTGACCTCGACTGGCTACTCGACCTTGGTGCCGGGTTGAGATGGTCTGAGCTTCAGCGTATCCAGCTCAATCCCGAAGGTGTCGTGATGCTCTCGCGATCTCTCGATGAGCTGTCTGGCTTGTGGTTGCGTCATCTCGAGAACGAGGAGCCCTTGCAGTATCTGCTCGGTTTGAGTCCGTGGAGAGATGTGGTGTTGGAGGTCTCCCCCGCTGTTTTGATTCCCCGTCAGGAAACAGAGCTTCTGGTTGATTTAGCCCTGCAGTGTTGGCCCCAGACGCCTCCACGAAGTTGGGTCGATCTTGGGACTGGATCTGGAGCGATCGCAGTGAGTCTTAGTCGTGCGTGGCCCGAGGCTGAAGGTCATGCTGTCGATTGCAGTGCGGCAGCACTCCGCCTCGCGGATCGCAACTTGAGGGCATTGGCTCCGGGTCATCGTTGCCAAATCCATCAGGGAGATTGGTGGGAGCCTTTTCGGCCTCTGCGGGAGACCTTTGACCTCGTCGTTAGCAATCCGCCTTATATCCCCTCCGGCTTGATCCCCAGCTTGGATGGTGTGGTTCGACTTCATGAGCCTCACCTAGCGCTGTCAGGTGGTTCTGATGGTTTGCACGCCCTGCGGTCCATCATTCAAGGTGCCATTGAGGCCCTTGCGCCGAATGGCTGGTTGATGTTGGAGCATCACCATGATCAGAGTGCAGTCGTGATCGCGCTCATGGGTGAAGTTGGTTTGATTCACGCGCGAGCGGAACAAGATCTGGGAGGAATTGCTCGNTTCGCGGTTGCTCAAAAAATGGCAGGTCCGGCCGCATGAGCGACGTCAGTTCCCGCATGCTTGAGGCAAAGCAGCTGGCTGAGTGTCTGCGAAACGGCCAGGTTGCTGTCATCCCAACCGACACCTTGCCTGGCTTGGCTTGTCAGCCTGCTTATGCCGAGAAAATCTGGTTGCTCAAGCGGCGTCCTGCAGACAAACCCTTGATCCTGATGGCGGCCTCTGCGGCCGAACTGTTCGATCAAGTCCAGGACGTTTGCCGGGACGATGCCCACGCTATGGCCACTCGCTACTGGCCAGGGCCACTCACGCTGGTGCTTCCCGCTCTTGCTTCGGGTGCGCTCAATCAGCTCAATCCCAGGGGGGCATCNATCGGAGTGCGCATTCCGAATTGCGCGATCACATTGGCCTTGCTTGCGGCAAGTGGACCGTTGGCAACCAGTAGCGCCAACCTGTCTGGCGAGCCGTCCACACTCTCTGCGGACGATGCAGCGCGGGTTTTCCCTGAGCTTCCTCTCTTGGGACCAGATCCATGGCCCAAGCCTTCGGGCCTGGCCAGCACTGTCTTGGAGTGGCAGAGCCCTCGTCAGTGGCGAGTTCTCAGAGCCGGTGCTGTGATTCCTGCAGGCTTGAACTGAATTTGTGTTGCTTNTGACCGCCCTCTGCATGCTGTGCATGGGTCTGTTTCATTGGCTGTTTTGGCCGCTCGAGCAAAGCTTGAAAGGTCTTTTAGAACTCCGTTGGCTCCCTTGGGTCGCCCTGGGACTTGTGATGTGGATCCTCGCCGAAGACGACCGGGGCAACCACTAAAACTTGAAGCCGGCTAACGGATTTGAACCGATGGCCTTCGCTTTACAAAAGCGCTGCTCTACCACTGAGCTAAGCCGGCACATTTTTATTTTACGTGGTCACCTTCAAGGATCTCCTCGCTGGCCGGCTTTTGCGATCAGCAACAGGGCGAGTTGAACTCGATTTTCACAACCTGTTTTGGCAAGAGCACTGCTGATGTGGCTTTCAACGGTGCGAATGCTGAGAACCAAGCGGTGTGCAATTGCTTTATTGCTCAGACCCTCTTGAAGCAGATCTCCTACACGTTGTTCCGCTGAGGTCAGTGCATGGAGAGAGGTCATGGCTGAACAGTGGCTCTGTTCAGACAGTTCCCCCTGAATTGGCTTTTTCTAGGGCCCGTCGAATCGGAAGGTTGGCGACCAGTGCTGTGACGCGATCTTCTGTTTCGAGACTGACGTCTCCCTCTTCAAGATCGATTTCGACGTAACGCGCGACGACCTCGAGGATTTCACGCCTCATTTTTTCGAGCAATTCGGGATTGAGATCACTGCGGTCGTGGGCAAGTACAAGCTGAAGCCGCTCTTTTGCCGTCCCTGCACTGGTGGGTTCCCGTCGCAGCAGTTTGTCGATGAACTCCTTGAGAGTCATGGGTTCAGAAAATCTTGGTTTGCATCAGTTGGCGCACCTTGGCGCGAAGTCCTCGTCGGACTTTGGCTGGGTCCATGAGGGGAATGGCCTCACCTTGGAGACGGCCAGCAATGTTGTTGTAAGCCTGTGCCGCCGGGGATTGATCGTTGCCGAGCGTGAGAGGTTCGCCCCGGTTGGTGCTGACAATCACTTGCTCATCTTCGAAGACAAGACCCAACAAAGGAAGGGCCAAAATGTCCGTGACGTCATCCACCGAGAGCATCTCTTGGTTGCTCATCATCTTTGGCCGCACCCTGTTGAGAATCAGCTGAACTGGTGTGACGCCCTGGGTGTTCAGTAGACCAATGACCCGATCGGCATCGCGGACAGCGGCAACTTCTGGAGTGGTAACAACGACCGCCTCCCTTGCAGCAGCGGCGGCATTCTTGAATCCATCTTCAATACCCGCAGGGCAATCGATCAGCACATAATCGAAGTTCTCCTCGAGCATGGCCACGATCGATTGCATGTCNTTCGGGGTCAGCCACTCGAGCATGCGGGGATTGCCAGCTGGAAGTAGGGCAAGATTTGGCTCTTGCTTGTGCTTAACGAGGGCTTGCTCCAGTCGGCAAGTATTCGCCAGAACTTCCTGGGCGGTGTAAACGATTCGATTCTCGAGACCCAGAAGTAAATCAAGGTTCCGCAAGCCGAAGTCGGCATCGAGAACAACGGTTTTGCAGCCCTTGCGTGCAAGGGCNATGCCGAGGTTGGCGGTNGTGGTNGTCTTGCCGACGCCGCCCTTGCCCGAGCAGATCAGGATTGTTCGTGTCGTCGACACCAGCATTTCTTGGGGTCTGATCACGATAGTCAGTGCTCTGAGCACGACAACGATCGATCAGAAGACCATGGGTCAGTTTCGTGTCGCGGGAATTCCTGCTGCTGGTTCGATCACGATTTCGCCTTGTTCGAGACGGGCTTGCTCCATCAGACCGGGCTGAGGTTGTTCCTCTGGTCCTCGGGCGACGACGTCAGCAATGCGCAACTGCAACGGTCGCAACTGGTGTGCGACCACCGTTGCTGAACGATCCCCCTCACAGCCCGCATGGGCGATTCCCCGCAGCCGTCCCCAGATTTGGACATGACCAACGGCACTGATGCGAGCCCCTGGATTCACATCCCCGTAGAGAAGAACATCGCCCTTCGCTTGTAGATGATCCCCCGAGCGAAGCGTGCCTTGATGAAACAGCAAGGCGTCTGTGGCGTCATCGGAGGTTTCCTGCACGGTCCTTTCTGCCGAGGGCGTGACCACGTCATGCCCCAGGGCCTTCGCGCTCACAATCGTGCTGGTTTGATCGCTTTGCAGTCTGATCAAGGGGTGGCCAGCGTTGTGCAGCGCACTCTTCAGGTCTTTGAGGTCATCACAATGCAACTCCCAGTCGTTGCAATCGATCAAGACCGGCCCGGTGTCTTCGGGAAGCGCCAGTAATAAACGATTTAAGGCATCACGCCAGTGCTCTTGATATCGACTGGGAAGGCGCAATGAAGGCAAGGTCGTTCAGACGGCCAAGGCCATCTATTGAAGACCACTTTTCAAGTCATCGNCATCCCTGAGCCCTGTTCNTGGCTGAGAGCTGTTTTGAGCTCTGGACCAATGTCTCCGGGGTAGATCAACCATGCCGATGCTGCGGGCGTTGTAAGGCTCTGCACCAGTGCTGAAACCTGCTCCAGTGCCTGCAATCGGACACCATCCCAGAGCCGCAGCCCACCTTTGTAGGGGTGATACCCCCGTTGTTGTTGATGACGTAAGCCGCAACACAGATCTGGATCCCGATCAATGGTTTCGCTCAGCCCTCTCGCGATGGCCAATGCCTTGAGCTGGTCACCGCTGTTGAGGTGTCCAACGGCGATTGCCTTGAGTAAGCGTCGGTCGAGAAACCGCTCGCAGAGTTCAGCGAGAGGCGTCGGGCCCTCGTCCCTCCAGCGCTGGAGNTGGTATCCCGTTCGCACGTCATCGTTGGCCAAAAACGTGCGGAGATCGATGGCTTCGGGGTCCCAAAGCCAGCACCTCATCACGTCATCAGCCCATACCTCATGAGGACCAAGTTGCCGGGCGAATTGAATCAAGCGCTCCAGCATCCAGTTGCACACAATGTTGAGGCGGTGGTTGTAGACGCTGCGATACATCAGATTCCGAACCACGAGGTAGTGCTCTACCGCCATAAGCCCTTTGGGATGAATCGCCAAATCCCCATCCGGTGAGAGGGTCAGGCCTGACAGGATCCGATCGGTATCGAGTTGGCCGTATCGCGCTCCTGTCGTGTAGCTGTCTCGCAGCAGGTAATCGAGTCGATCGCAGTCCAGCTGACTGCTGACAAGCCTTTTGATGACNGACCGCTGTGCTGTTCCGTACTCCAGCAGGTTGGCAACTGCATCAGCTAGCCCAGGAGAGAACGCTTCCAATGGGTCATGNAGNGCCGGGTGCTGTCGGATCACCGCTGCAGACCAGGTCTCGTGGTGCAGACCGAACATTTCTTCTCCGGTATGGCTGAGCGGGCCATGGCCAATGTCATGGAGGAGGGCTGCTGCATANAGAAGGCCTTGGTCCTGTTCAAGGGAGGGATCAAGCCTGATCAAGTGCGTAAGTGCGAGCCGAGCCAGGTGAAAAACACCGAGCGAATGTGTAAAGCGGCTTGATTCCGCCCCATGAAACGTGAGGAATGCCGGGCCAAGTTGGCGAACACGACGTAACCGCTGAAAAGGGGCCGTATCAATCAAGGCCATCACCAGGGCTTCCGCCCCGATGGAGTCATCCAGAGTGATCGCGTGGTGCAGTGGGTCGTGATACGTCCGCAGACTCATGCAGCGTCATCGCCGTTTGGGTCGTCCTCGTTCATCGCTAAATGGGATTCCATCCAGTTCTCTGCAGAGGCCAGCCATAGATCTCCATCGCTGCCTGGGCTCAATGGTTCCGGGGTCTCCAGAATTTGATCCGGCTGAATTCCCTCTCCTTGGATGTCCCGACCGTTCGGTGTGACGTAACCGGCCACGGTCACGGCNAGNCCACTGCCATCGCTGAGNTTGGTCAAGGTTTGGATTAACCCTTTCCCGAACGTCTGATTGCCCATCAGCAGTGAACGTCCACTGTCCTGCAACGCACCGGCGAGGATTTCACTGGCACTCGCTGTCCCTGCATTCACCAAGGTGAGCATTGGACCGTCGTACAACTGATTTGGCCGCGATGGAACGGTGTCACTGATGCCNTTGCGATCGCGTGTTTCAACGATTGCATCCCCATTCAGGAAGTCATCAGCAACGGCCAGGCCTGCACTGACGAGACCTCCTGAGTTATTGCGCAGATCCAGGATCAGCCCCTCAATATTTTTCACTTTGAGCTCTTCAAGTGCCTCCATGACCTGCTGAGGGACGTCTTCGGAGAACTGAGTGATCCGTAAATAGCCCAGGGTGTGCGTGGCACTGCGTACACGTCGGGTGCGTACAGGGCGGAGGTCCACGTTGCGCCGCTCAAGAGTCACCTCGCTGGCNTCCCCGTTTTTGGTCTGAATGCTGAGAACAACTTGGGTCCCCACCTCTCCACGCAAGTTGTTGGCCGTTCCCCCTAGGCCAAGCGTGCTGACAGAGATGCCATCCACCGCCGTTAATGCCGTGCCTGGANTGAGCCCTGCCTCGGCGGCGGGAGATCCTTCGAGGGCAGAGATGATGACGACTGCATCACTGGAGTTATCCGGTCCGAGTTGAAGGCCCACACCACTCAGGCTTCCGCTGGTGCTGTCTTTGAGTGCGGCGTAGTCGCGTGGACGCAGCAGGCGCGTGTAGGGCTCTCCGATGCTTGCGAGCATCACGTCGATGGCTTGATAGGCCTCTTCGCTGGTGTTGATCGTTTTCTCTAAGGCCTTTTGTCGCTGGCGTTTCCAACGGATGTTGTCCAGCTGATCGGGGTCGTAATAGCCCTGGTTCACCAGTCTCCAGCTATCCACCACCAGCTGCTGGGCATCGTTTAAGGCAGCGGTGCTGGCAGGACTACCCAGAAACAAGGCCGTGATCAACACCAGGGGCATCGCGATCTGCATCAGCCGAGAGCCCAAACTCCTCATGGTGTTGGCGACATCATTAACAGTCGGATACATAGCGTCCTCCAGGGCGCAGTGGCTGATCTGTGCTGCGTAGACTTTCGCAACTCGAGCCCGCTTGTGCATGGCGAACTCATCACCCGTCTACGACTGGTTTCAGGAACGTCTTGAGATTCAGGACATTGCTGATGACATCAGCACCAAATACGTGCCCCCCCACGTCAACATCTTTTATTGCCTGGGCGGGATCACCCTGGTTTGCTTTCTGATTCAGTTCGCGACTGGGTTCGCGATGACCTTCTATTACAAGCCCACGGTCGCCGAGGCTTATTCCTCGGTTCAGTATTTGATGACCGATGTCAGCTTCGGCTGGCTGATCCGTTCGGTCCATCGCTGGAGCGCCTCGATGATGGTGCTGATGCTGATTCTTCACGTGTTCCGCGTGTATTTGACCGGTGGCTTCAAGCGCCCTCGTGAGCTCACCTGGGTGACGGGCGTCACCATGGCGGTGATCACGGTTTCCTTTGGTGTCACCGGTTACTCCCTTCCTTGGGACCAAGTCGGCTACTGGGCCGTCAAGATTGTTTCCGGCGTCCCCGCTGCGATTCCAGTGGTTGGCGATTTCATGGTTGAACTTCTTCGCGGTGGCGAAAGTGTTGGCCAGTCCACCTTGACGCGCTTCTACAGCCTTCACACCTTCGTGATGCCTTGGTTGTTGGCGGTGTTCATGCTGATGCACTTCCTCATGATCCGGAAGCAGGGCATTTCTGGTCCCTTATGACCAACGTCTCAGGTTGTTCACATTCATCCCATTTGGGTTGATTCGTCTTCCTACCGTTCCTCTATCAGCCGGTAACTGATGCACATTCTCAAGAAGCCTGATCTCAACGATCCAAAGATGCGCGCCAAGCTCGCCAAGGGCATGGGGCATAACTANTACGGAGAGCCGGCATGGCCTAACGACCTGCTCTACATCTTCCCGGTCGTCATTCTCGGCACGATCGCCTGTGTTGTCGGTCTGGCTGTGTTGGATCCGGCNATGCTCGCCGACAAGGCTGATCCTTTCGCAACCCCTTTGGAAATTCTTCCTGAGTGGTACCTGTATCCGGTCTTCCAAATCCTGCGGGTTGTCCCCAATAAATTGCTGGGNATCGCCCTGCAGACCTTGGTTCCCTTGGGTTTGATGATGGTTCCCTTCATTGAGAGCTTCAACAAATTCCAAAACCCTTTCCGTCGTCCTGTGGCGATGACTGTCTTCCTGACCGGAACTCTCGTCACCATCTATCTCGGGATTGGAGCAGCGCTTCCGATTGATAAGTCGTTGACCTTGGGTCTTTTCTGATCTGCGGTCGCTTTAATCCAAGTTTTGCCCCCTCATCAATCATTGAGGGGGTTTTTTTATGGCTCTCAGCTCTTACAAGCCCAGGTTGAGATCCGCATCCAGGTGCAGCATGAGGACGTCGTCGGGGTTGACCCTCAGCAGGTGGTGCATCAATAGAAATCCAACAATGGTCCAGGTCTGATAAGTCCTTGATTGCTGCCCCACCCATGTGCCTGTGGGTCCGTCGAAGTATTCAGCCCATTGCTGTCGAGGGAGTTGGTTGAGTTGGCTCCAGTAGCACTCTTCAACCAGCGTTTTCATCTGCCCCATCAACAGAACATCGGCATTGGGATGCAGCCGCTCATGCAACAGGGTTGAAGCGCCGAAGTACCAGAGAAGACTGGGCCAGTGGCCACCGTTGTGATAACTCCAAGGCCAGTTTTTGGGATCAGATCCCGTCTTGTTCTGCCATTCCACGCTGTCCATCGGTGGGTGGCAGATGCGCATCGGCATTTGCGCCATCAGGTGTTCGCGGTTGTGGAGAACCAGACGAAAGAGGGCGCGTTGTTGCGGAGCGGTCAGCAGACCGAACATGCAGGCCAATGAATTGCCCAGGCTGTAAAAGCGGAAGTCCGGGCGTCCCGTNCGCATATTGCCAATCAAATATCCACCACGGTTTTCNAACCAGTCCTGCAACCAGTCAGGGATGACCTGAGGCTGCACATTGAATTCATTTTGATATTGGTTGTCCCCGTATTGCTCGGTCGGTCGTCGTCGAAGCACTTGCATGGTTTTACGGGTCACCCAGTAGTGCTTGAGCAGGTATTGGCGTAGGTCGTGCATCCATTGCCGACTCAGCTTGAGCCGTTGCTCGAGCAGCACGCTTCCGTTGTCACTGTGTTGGCAGAGCTCCATCAATTCGATGCAGCTGCGCAGCCCTGCAAACAACAGCACTTCCACTTCCAACGGAGCGCCCCAGACGTCCATGGGGCGATCAATCATGAAGGCACAGTCCGGAACAAAGAGAACTGGTGTTCCCTCGAAGCTCGGATGCAACACCAGGTCCAACAACAACTGAAGACCGCGTTGCACNCGTGGACTTCTGCCGAACTCCTTATCGCCGCTCCGTTTGACGTAGATCCAGCAAAGGATCGGCCACCAAAGACTGGCATCCACTGAGGTGATGCGACCGATCGAGCGTTGCCCGTAATCAGCGATTAAGGCGCCGTCTTCCTCGACAAAGCTTGTTGGGAACACACCTCGGGTCTGGATGGTCGTGCTCTGTAAATCGAGACTGACACTCAGAAACTGTCGAACGATGGAAAAGCGCCCTTGCAANAGCAGATAAATCATCACGGGAACGTTGTCCCGTAGAAAAATTTCGCCGTAGTTGAGCGCCTCGTTGTCTCTGGGGTGTTCGAGCGCAGCGACACTGCCGGCAAGCTCCCCTTGGATCATCACCAGCGTGCGTTCGAAGTGNTCACGCGCCTTTTCGACGATGTGCTCTTCCTTGGAACTGGGGCGGAACCGTTGATTCTGTTCGCTGAACCGTTCTGCCATCGCCTCTGTTCAGCTGGTTAAAAACTAGTCATCACAAGGGATCTCGCCAGTGGAAGTAAGTCTTCAGATCTGCAGCCCAACGTTTAGCCGTTGTGGCGTTTGCGAAGTGGATGTGATATATTTTTTGGTCTGCGCAGTTCCTGGAAGGGCTGTGCGGGGCACACCGCCAGAGAGCGCGAGCTTGTTTGGTGTCTGTGCTGACTTACGG
>NZED01000032.1 GCA_002690325.1 Synechococcus sp. ARS1019 | reverse complement strand
GTGGTGCTGATCGCAGCAGCCCTGTCGCTGTTTGATCTCTCCAGCTTGCGCCAGTTCTGGCGGATGGATCAGCGCGAATTCGGACTATCGCTGGTGACCACCGCAGGTGTCGTGACGTTTGGATCGATCAACGGCATTCTCATTGCGGTGGCCTTAGCCATCATTCGCTTCGTGAAGCACACAGCTCGGACGAGTGTGGAGTTGCTCGGCGAAGAAAAGGGGTTGCCCGGTTTGCATTCCATCGATCGCCATGGACAGGCCCAAGCGATTCCGGACATGATGCTCTTCCGCTTCAACGCACCGTTGGTGTTTTTCAATGCCGACCATTTCAAGCAGCGCTTGGCATCCGCGCAAGAATCAGGAGACGATCTGCGTTGGTTCGTCATCGATGCCATCCCGATCAGCGACATCGATATCAATGGGCTTGGGGCCCTGAAGGAACTGCAGAACAAGCTGGCGAGCCGAAATCTTCAGCTCGTGTGGGCTGGACCCCAAAGCGAATTACTGATTTGTCTGAAGCGAATGGGAGAGGCCAGAACGGCAGTGAACGAGCTCACCTATCCGACTCTGCGGCAGGCGGTTCTTGCCTTTAAGGCCCTGTGAGGAAGATGCGATGACCAGAAAAAGCCACTGTTTTGGGGACTATCACGATCCCATCAATGCCTTTCATCAGCACTGGATTTGCGCCTCTACAAAAGGGTGGAGCTGAACCTCAACATCGGCAAAACGGACAAGAACTCTGGGGAAAGTGGACATATAGCTGGGACGTCCTGGATCAGGCTGTGAGCAACGGTCTATCCATCCCTCAACCAACAAAGTCAGGTCTTTTTGGACCCACTAGGCACATTTCCTATTGCAAAATCAAATGGGGATTGCTTCAGCCAGGTGTCAGCAGTGGTGCCTGGCTGCCCCACCCTCTTGGTCTCCTCAATAGCTCACGCCCATCATCTACAGCTGACGAACGAAGACAGGTTGAAACCCAAAACAACGACTGATCGGGGTGCAGTCGTCCATCAAGGTGACGAGTCGCCGCTACATCCCAATCAGCAGTACAACACAAGCTCAAAACAACAAACAGGATTCACTCAACGATTGAATTAGAAAAAATAAGTCCAAAATCTTCTTCTAATGGCCAATTTTAACCAGAAAGCAATGGTTAAAAGCACCGAAGCCAAAAACACCATGCCCGTACCCCAGGCAAATGTTCGATTAACACCAAGAAGATCAATGCAGTGAAAAGTAGCCCCACTCAAGAAAAAGAGCATCCCGAAGGATCGAAATCCAGAAGGAAGGTCGTTGGCAGGAGCAGATGTCGATGAAGTCATTGCTTAGCTGTAAATCCGATTTGTAAAATTGAACCAGAGACCGGCACAAACCAATAAAGCTGGGAATGTCGCAATCAGGACACTTCCTTGGCCATAGCTGTCACCAAGTGCCAGAGGGACGACAACAAATGCTAAAAACAGCGAAAAAAGACCGTTAAGACCAGCCTTCGACAGGAAGGGCACCAGCATGATGCTGACAAACTTGCTTTTCACACTGGAGCTTGAACCAGGCATAGAGAAAAAACTAATTATTGGAGCCATAAAGGTCACTCGCTGTGCAGATTTAATCAATTCATGTTGTGAATGCTTCTATCCTCGCGACCAATTGAAGCGTTCCCAGTGACACAAAGAACAAGTTGAAGTCCATGCTCGATGCCGCTGCAGTGAGCTGGCTAGCTCTCCCCTACCGGCCGTCTGGAGGGGAGAGCCAGATTCTGAGTCCAGCCCTCGATGGGCGGGTATCCATCGAGTGGAAAGAAATCGCCAGAAAACTCTCCACAGCCAGCTTGTCCTCGGCGCAGAATTTTGAGAGGTACCAATGATTCAGCGGCAGGTCTTAATTGAGGCTGGGGCATCGTGTCCCCCCCTCGATCACGAGAAGGAGTGGCAAGGTGCTTAGCCAGACATCTCGTCTAGTTCACTTAACCCCCCCAAAAAACCTTTTGCAGACAGAGTGGAGTTTATGTAGTTTTTATCAGAAAAGAAACAACAACAGAATCCTCACCACTGCATGAATCATTAGTGTTTCTTCTGAGTTTTTTTGGCAGCCAAAGCACGATCAATTGCCTTCTGAGTTTCTGGGCCGTTGCTTAAAACACGCATGTCTATGTCTTATCTTTAACAATGATCGGTTGAAGCAGTGGTTTAGAGATCCCCCAACTGAGACTGAGTTAGGTGCTTGTATCCCTCGACTGGCTTGAGTTGCACACAACACAACCCCGCCGCACCTGACGAGGTGAGGTATACATGCTTTAGCAGAAGCTGCATAGCGCTACTCGAGCCTATTGAGCAATAGAACCAAAGACAAATCACATTAAAGACATTATTTGATGTTAAAGAACTCTGGCCACAACTGGAATCTTTCTGAGCTGTCCGGTCACTGCGAACGAAATGATCGCCGTTAACGCTGTAGCAATGATTGCAATCAGCCAAGGATTGAGGCCGATGAAACCAATGGCCATCAAAACTGCTACGAGAACGAATGAATGAATGACATACGCTCCATAGCTATTCACTCCTGCGGCTGCCAACCATTGCCCGTTGCGATGCTCATTCCGTTGAAACCACACGATTAGATAAGAGAGAATTCCCCACGCGATGAAAGGATAAAGAAAATACACCAAGAGAACTATTTTGACCGGTTCATCGACCAGATGTGTATTGAATGACAGAGTCATAGAGAGCCCCAACAAACTTAGAAGCAGGAAGACTGAGAGACGAAACCACTTCATGACAAGATGAGTGTCCAGCCGCTCAAACCAACGGTGGAACGACGCCTTGCAACCCAGGAAAAACAAGAATCCGTATGTAAAGGTATGCATTCCTTGCAAACCTAAGGCGTTTAAAGGTGACCGTACCAATGCGATCCAAAGGTTGGTTTGCATCGTCATCGCCACCTCAAGGATGCCTAGAACAACGGCACTCATAAGCCATGAACGCAAACCTGGCATGACAACAGATGTATCGACTGAAAATCGGTTGCCCCGGATCACAACCCAGGTGCAGTAAAGCAAATCAAAGGCAAACAGAACAACTAAAAACCACAACACCATTACACTGTTAAAAGGTTGATTGTTCCACTGCAATTCCGAATAAGGGCTGGCCGGAGAGAGTCTACTTAGGAGAAGTGAACTGTTATTGATCAACAGCATGCCAACCAGAAAAGGAACACCAAGACGCAGAAGGCGATCTTTTAGATATCGCGCGACTCCCTTTTTATGCACAGAGCGAGGAACAAAATAACCCGAGATTAAAAACATCATTTGCATGATGAAGGAATTGATTGCATACCCATACCAACCGAAGAAGCCGTTGAAGAAAGGACCGACAGATTCTTCAATGGGAATACGAACTCCAATCCAGCCCATACCGCCAAATGCCATTGGAGCATGGAGGGCAATAACTAGAGCGACGATGAGTGCCTTGATTTGATCTAAATAGAGCGAGCGACTAACGGACATGGATTGTCGAAAAGCTATTGATCTAGTTTCACAACAAATTCCAGAGCATTACTCCCCCATATGGGGGATATCTCACTGAGAAGTCAGTGAGATTTAGAGAAGAAAACGTATATTTGAAGACGATCAATGATGGAACTCAATCGTTCTCTGCTTCTGGCCAGAAGGACTAGGGATCAACCCTCTGGTGTCAATCGAGCGACCTGGCTTCCCTCCAACGATCAGGAGGGATTCATGACTGCAGGCTCTCATGGGTCTCGTACGGCCCAGACAGACACCGAGTAAAGGCTGCAGGATCATTCACCGGCTTCCATTGCTGCGACATGTTTTCAGAGTAAGAACAGGGAATGACGAATCACTTAAAGCCACGAAGAGACGTAACTGCTGGAATGTTCGCAGGTAGCTAAACAATAAAAGATCCACCATTGTTGACGGGATTGCAGAAACTAGAAACCCACAACCGTGATAGCTACTGGAACGATTCCATCGAAGCATTGCATCCGATTGGATTGACCTGATAATGATCTCACCTCGTGAAAACACCATCGCCGTTCCGTCAGACAACGACCTTCCTCGACTTCGCCATGGCTTCAAATGAGGTTGGTCGCTGAATCATTCGTACATTCCAAAAATCAACGCTAAGGCCATGGTGTGAGTGGAAAGTTGAGAGACCCTTTCCACTCGATGGAGGTCCCATCCCATCGAGAGCTGGACTCAGAATCTGGCTCTTCCCTCTGATTAAAGGCTTCAAGGGAAGAGCTAGCCAGCTCAACGGAACACCGTTGCCTCAAACAACACTGGCCCCCGAATCATTGATGCCCTGTCACGGGCCGAGCAAAAGACAGGATTGATCAGGAAAGTTTTATCCGGCTTTCCATCCTGGTGGCATGCACCATCAGGGGCTGGAACTTCCCTGGCGTTTCCTCCATCACAGTCCGGGGGAAGCGTCAGCCAGCTCAACGCACTGGCGGTGCACATCGACACCAGCCTGTTTCAAGTATGGTTTGCCAAACCTCAATGGCGTTACGCCTCAGCATTCGCCGAAGATTAAATGCTGATCTGGTGAGGAACATCCTTCCGAGAACCTGGCTGCAAGTAAGTAAAAAACAATTGGCATCACTCATGCCTAGACCTGAGTGATAATAATTTCTTTGGAGGTTACCGATGTATTCAATAGCTCAAACATATAGATCCGGACGCAAAAGCGGGCAGGCTCCGATTGACGAATATCAATGGAAAGACGGAATCCTTGGAAGAGTTGGCATCAAAAGAGTAGAAACAAAAAGATTCATTCGCTTCGAACATCTAAGGGTTAACCAGAAAGATGATTGCTACTGGTACTCAAGAAGGTCTCATTGGTTCATAAAATTTCCATATTGCAAAAACGATATGCAAATATTGATAGCGAATATTGTGTTTTTTTTGATCTTCCTGCAAATTTTAGGCAAGGTTATTATTCCCTTGTTCTTTACTATCCTCCAAGGTCAATAAAAAAAGCCCGCCATTGCTGACGGGATGAAGTGTGTTGCGCGAGGTGTCGTCGAGAGACACAGCGACAGCATCAATAGGTCGTTGTAGAAGGGCAGGGACCACCAAGCAAAAGCTCATTCACCGTTCGCCTAGACATCTCTGATCACGACGCCATCAAGGCGATGGGCAGTACAGGAACACGCAGCACAAGTGACCCATGGCAACGAAGGACGACATCAGAGCCGTATTTGCTGATCCACAACTCGATGGGATGGATCGTCTCTATGACGCCATCGGAGCAATGCTTCTGGATCAGGCAGATTTTGAAAGGGCGTATTCATTGGTAATTGCGGCAGGTGATGCACCGGCAACCACCTGGATCCGGTTCTGCGTGCAATGCGCCAAGCGATTTGAAGATCCACCAAAGGAATCAGAGTTTTTGGCGGTGTTGGAAGAGTTCTGCCGAAAACACGTTGGGCTGGATTAGCCCTTGCTACCTAACCGACCACTGGTGGTCCGTTTTTGGCACACCCTTTGGCACAGCGGGGCAGAAATGCAGTGCGGCACTGGCTGACAGGTTGCTTCCGAAGCAATAAGACGATCTCTCAGATCAATTGTGCTGCAGTGGATTTGAGCTTTAACGATTTAGAGGTACTACCACAGCGCTACCAAATATGAATCTCGTGAGGTCTGAGTTGTCGCTTCCTCCTCATGCTGACCTTCATGATCCTGGACCTTCCCATACATCCAGAGTCGTTGGACCAGTTAAACCAATCCCTGAAAATACTCCTTTACTTCCTTTGAAAGTTCGAGACAAGCTTTGTTGCAAGAAGTAGAAAACTTTTCGGCTTGGGTCATTCTCTAATTGTGCCTTTCGTTACTTTTACAGCTTCGTTTTTATTACGGTAAACCCTATCAGGCATCAATCACATTGTTCAACTATTTGTCCTTAATGTCTGCTCAGTTACCTAATGGTAATTATGGATTTACTCCAAAGAATGAGGATTGTTGGCAGTGGACTTATTATCGCCGCTTATTTCATCACTCTGCATCTTGATGTTGTGACTGGTGTAATTGTTCACATGACTGCAATGAGCATCTCGGTTCCTTACTTCATCAGATCAAAGGCATGGGATGTTGTGATCACGATGTCTTTTCTTGTAGCAATAGGCACTGGGAGACTCATTACATCTGCGATCGGATGAGTTGCAATCTCTGTGAAGCGCAAAGATTGCTTTGTTTGCTCATCTGAACCTAAAAGGGCTTGTTCTTTTTGTGACATGCAATACCTCATCGCTGTCTATAGAAAGCCAGCTTGTGTATGGACTTGCGGGCGAGTCGTGCAAGTTCAGGGGTGAATGCTTTCGCGACCACTGGCCTGCAATCTCCAGATGGTCGCCACCCCTCTTCTGCAGATGATTTGCAGTCATCGATGCTCTGACCAGTGACAAGTAATACCTCGTCGTTGTTTATAGAAAGGCCAGGCTGTATGTGGACTTGCGGCGAGTAAGTCCAGGGGGTGAATTGCTTACGACCACTTGCTCACAACACAGGTGGTCGTTCACCCCCACAAAAAAGAGGACGCCTCCCGAACGCCCTCGACGTGCCCTACAACTTTGTTATGTATCCCCACGATACCAAGTTCATCAGCACAACGGCGCATTGACTTCGGATCACCTCATGTCCCAATCGGTTGATTGACCAAAGTGCTCCAGTAGTGACACTGCTTGAGCAGGTGCTGTTCCTGTTGAAGCTGCTACTTCTTCAGCAAACCCGCTCCGATAAACGACTCCTCGACTTCAGCCATAGCGGCAGGGTTCAGGTCCATGTCGGCGATGGTGCTGGAGACCAGCTCACGAGTGATGCGGAACGAATCCTCTCTGCTGCAGCTTTTCGGCCACCGCTCAGGTGGAACGACCACAGCATCAGGTCAATCGCGTTCAGTCCCAGGCGTAAGTTGTTAACAGAAAAGGGAGGCAGTCATGAGGACTGGCCCGTCTTGCCCATTGAGACTGGGGCTTCTTGATAGCCCTGACTATTGGACTGACTCAGCTCTGATGTCAGCAGTTAGACCTTTGTCAGCAGAGGAGACCTACCACATGACTGAGGAGTCACACCGCAGCGAAACGCGGGCCAAAGCCACCCGCGACCGCTGCACCGACTGGGCCTCTTCCGAATAAACGAGATGTNGGGCAAGCGTGCTNGCTTATGAAGCACGCGAGCTAAGGATGGGTCGGCAGTGCCCGTCCACCCCATAGGTGAAGTGCTGGCAGGNGATGCAGACCACACCACCCTTCCAGCCTTAGAGCTGTCGGTCATCGACGTAATCCCATTCCTCCATGACCACCAATCTGGTACCTATGCACTACTCTCGGTGGTACGCCTTTGGCAAGGAAAGAAGGCTTAAGGCCGATGACATTCAGTNATGCNGGGGCTCAATCGCGAAGACGGATCAGACTGTTTGATATTGCTTTTAGCCGTTGTGCGTCGTTTCTTAGCTGCNGCTGCTGTTATTGGCGCATCGTTAATTAGTACTATCCACCCCGCCATTTCTCAGCCCCTGGCAGGTGATTATCAATGCACTGGAAAGAATAGTAATGGCGCAATTTATACAGGGAAAATCAATATATCAAAAAAAGGTAAGGGATATTTCGTGACCTGGACAATCGGAGGCTCCACTCATCACGGAGTAGCGATTAAACGAGGGAACGTACTAGCCTCAAGCTGGTCACCAAGCCCAAATCAGCATGGGCTGGTTGTTTATAAGATTAAGAGTGGCGGACAGCTAAAGGGACTATGGTCCCAATACCCAGACGCGAGAACTATCAATCCAGAAGATTGCAAGTTAATCAACTAAAAGTGTCACCTTGCTCAGAGAATCCCAAAGGGGCCTTTCTTCTTCTTGCAATAGCCTGCGCCGATATTCATCCAGCCCTCCTTGCAAGCCTTCCCGTAGGTGGGAGCAACCTCGTAGTAGATGGGTGATACGCAGGTTGTGCCAAGCCTGTTGACGTAACCAAGTGGGCACTGGTCATGGCCTTCAGCCTTGGGGATCTCCTTCTGCGCCAAGACCTGAGAAGCCGAGGCAAGAACCAGAGCAGCGGCACAAAAAACTTTGTTCGTCATCTGAAAAGGAAGTAGCCGAGAATTACCCCAATGATGAGACCTTTCAGCCAAACAAGGGCTGCCATCTGGTATTCCGACAACCCGAGCTTCCCTTTTAGCCAGTAGAAGACCTTCTTGTCTGCGAACAGGACAGCACGGACAGGCCGCCAAGGTTCAAGGCCATTACGAAACCAATTCCCCATATTTGCTGCAAAGCTAGAAACCATCCAAGAATGATTCATCAGCCTTCGAAATAGGGCTTTTACTACTTTTAATTCTGATAACTCTTCTCCAGGTTTTCGACACGCCCTAAAAGCATCTTTAGAGCTGCTCTGGCTTGCGTATCAACAGGATTGATCTCAGGAGTATCAGAGGGGCTTACAGGGGCTGGTAAATTCAGTCTGGAATGGAAACTTTTCATNCTTGCTGAGTTCAGCTACTTGCTGCTTCAGCATTTGAATNTNAANGGCAGTCATTTGGTTCGTGTGATGTGTGTGAAGCTCTCGCCCCGTGAACACACCATCTCCGTTCCAGATTGGAATAACCTCCCCCAACTGAGACTGGTTTAGAGCTGTATATCCCTTAACTGGTTAAAGCACTATATTAACTTGTATAGAAATGATGAACTACAAGCTCCACCAAGGCAACTTACGGAACAGACTCATTTTTTCAAGCCAATCAAGATGTTGAGGACTAGCCCCAATTGAAGCCGAAGTTTTGCTTGGCGGCCGCCTCCATCTCATGACGGACTTGCTGAATCGCCTCTCGGGCAAATGCCTTCTCATTCTCCTGAGCAGTGATGATCTGCTTCGTGAGCGCTCGTAGTTGTTCAATGTCCTCACAGCTATCAATCTCCCTGAATGCCGCTTCGAGATGGAAGCGTTGCTCAACTGACAAATGGTGGTTAGTCATCAGTAAAAAGTTATAGTGAAAAATACAGCCCTAGACCTGGATCAGGGCTGACAATAAATAATCAATGGATCAGGCTGCAGAAATGCTGAAAGGTGCAGCTGGATAGCTTGTTGGCCTTGGATCGGTACTACCAGTTGCGAGTGCTTTAGCGCGACGATACATTTCACTGTTGGTTGCACCCTGTGCTTCCATCGCTGCTGCAACGACTGCCCAGTTACGAATTTCGGTTGTCATTTGAGAGCTGATATTCACCTTATTAATCTCGCAACAGCACCTAGTCACTGTGAGGTGGATAGCCGCCATCAAGCCGAACAACAGTCGACTCAAGCGACTGCTACGCGACTACAAAGCAACAAAAAGCCCCGAAATGACCAGTGGCCAGATCGGGGCTAAAGAGTGGAAAGCCAGTTGGGGTCTGGCTGAATGAGCATCGGGGAGACAGGATTCGAACCTGCGGCATCTTGCTCCCAAAGCAAGCGCGCTACCAAACTGCGCCACTCCCCGGCGCCTTCAGACTTTAGCGGTCGGCGTGCAGGCGTTCAGCAAGGTTGACCCCGCTTCGAATAGCTCCCTCGGCGGTGCCGAAACCAGGACCCTCGATCCAGTCACCACAAAAGCCAACGGAACTGGCGGAACACCATTGCAACGCTGCCGGCAAAGGGTGATTGATCGGTTGCGATGCACCCCATCGCATCACACCAAGCGGTGAGGCTTGCTTCAACGCTGCGGCAAGATCCGGCAGGGATTGAAGAAGGTCCGGAAGCAGGGCTGCCAAGCGCTTTTGCTCTCGTTCAATCAGGCCTCCTTGGCTGGTCGGAGTAATCGGGTCACCTTGATCCAAGCCGTGCACCACGAGGCCCAAGCGACCATCCGATTGCGGGTGCAGCACAATCCGCTCCACCTGCCATTGCATTTTCGCTTCTTCGTCCAACCAAATCTGACGCGGGAGGGGTTCGGTCTGCTCGAGGACGCCAAGGTCAACCATCAGGTTCCAACGGATCGCTGATTCACTGCGTTGGAGCTGATTCAACGCAGCATCAAGATCAGCATCCAGGCCTGCTGCCACTGCAGAACGCAGGGGGACATCGTCCCAAGCCAACATCGCCAACGACCTGGGATGGGCCAACAAACTGCCGCTGAGCACCAAGCGACGGGCGGTGAGCTCCCAGGTCCCTTGCTCGTTGACCAACCGCCAATATCCGCCCTCATGAGTGAGCCAACGCACTCGGGCTCCGAAATGCGTGCTGAGTTGAGCTGATGCCGCTCGCTCAAGCAGTGCTTCACAGATGCTGGCCATACAGGGGACCCCACGCCACCACCCGTCTTCAGGGCAAGACTCGAGATCGGTTGCAGGGTGAAGTCCACCACCCGAATCGAGGCGAAGCACGGGCCGGTGGTCCCGCTGAAGAATCCCGTCTGCCTTCAGCGGAGCCAACAGGGCTTTGACGCCCTCCGGCAGTGAATCGCTGAGCCCAAACCCTGGAGCACCGTGATCGAGCCTCCACCAAGGATGATCTCGACGGCGCCGTGAAGCGGTTCTNCCTCCAGCACCTCTCCCCGCTTCGACCAGGGCGATGCTGAAATTCGACTCCAATTGATGAAGGCGTCCGGTCAGGCTGCAGCCTGAAAGCCCCGCTCCAATAACAGCAAGATCAACAGCAACCACCGAATCGGATCACATCCAGTAGCGCTCTGCGGCAACCCGTGAGAACAGTCCGCCAAGGAGTGCAAGAAGGATCGTGACGCCAATGAACACGAAATACGCCATGTGGGCTGCTGGCCAGACCGATTGAATTCACGACTGTCTAACAGTCGCGGAGACATTGATACGCCTCAGTCATGAGACGACATCAAAACTTGAAATGGGTCGCCTGAGATTCGAACTCAGGACCAGCCGGTTAAAAGCCGGATGCTCTACCGCTGAGCTAGCGACCCNTGCCCGCTTNGGCATGCCGTTCAGGCACCAGAAGAGGTTATCACTCAGGTCGCCATCAAAATGGAGGTTGCCGTCTGGTGGTTATGACCGCATCCAAGCCGTGGCCTGACCCTCAGATTGATCCCTCCGCCTGGGTTGCCGACTCCGCTGTCGTGATCGGCGACGTCCGCATGGAGGCGGGCAGCAGCCTCTGGCCCACCGCTGTGGCACGAGGGGATCTGGAACAAATCACCATCGGCGCCGGCAGCAATGTTCAAGACGGAGCGGTGCTCCACGGCGACCCCGGCCAGCCAGTACAGATTGGCAAGGATGTGACCATCGGCCATCGAGCGGTGATTCACGGCGCCACGCTTGGCGATGGATGTCTGGTGGGGATTGGCGCAGTCGTGCTCAATGGCGTCAGCGTTGGTGAAGGTGCCCTCGTGGCCGCAGGGTCCGTCGTGACCAAAGACGTTCCGCCCGGCAGCATGGTGATGGGCATCCCTGCCGTCGTGAAGCGTGAGCTGACGGAGCAAACGATCGAGCAGCAGCGAAGCCATGCCGAGAGCTATGCAGCCTTGGCCAGCCTGCATGCCCAAGCCGGGTCCTGATTGCTGCAAATTGGATCAGCTTTGAGAAAAGGGCGTGGGATCAACGGAGAAGTCCGTAAGATCGATCACACTGATTTCAATCTTTAAGAATGGTTCGAGTTGCGATCGGTCTGGTCCTCATCCTGGTGATCGTCGGCTACTCGGCCTTCAGCGTGGTCACCACGGGTCAAGTGTTGGGAATTGATGCCCGTCTTTTCCTGGTTGTGTCCCCAATTTTGGCCGCGATCAGTTGGGCAGCCTTCAATGTCGGCCGTGCTGCCGTGGGTCAACTCCAACTGATGCTCAAGCGCAGCCGAGCTTGATTCAGACGCGATTCGTAGGCTGAACGGATTGCAGCAGCAGTTGGTTGTCGTCTGAGATCCGTTCGATCACCGTTCTCGGCGCGGGGCTTGCAGGTACAGAAGCGGCCTGGCAGATCGCTCGTGCCGGGATACCGGTCAGCATCGTTGAAATGCGGCCCATTCGGCGTTCACCTGCCCATCACAGCAGTGAATTTGCTGAATTGGTCTGCAGCAATAGTTTTGGGGCCTTAAGCAGCGATCGAGCCGCTGGTTTGCTCCAAGAGGAGTTGCGGCGTCTTGGATCCGTTGTGATCCAAACCGCCGACGAGCACGCCGTTCCAGCGGGCGGGGCATTAGCTGTGGATCGGGGTCGCTACAGCGCAGCTCTCACAGAAGCGCTCGATCAGCATCCATTGGTCACGATTGAACGACGAGAGCAGCAAAAACTTCCAGAGGAATCAGCCATCACCGTGGTGGCGACGGGGCCTCTGACCAGTGAAAGCCTGGCGGAGGATCTGCGCACGTTCACGGGAACGGCGGACTGTCACTTTTTTGATGCAGCCAGCCCGATCGTGCATGGCGACAGCATCGATTTAACCGTTGCCTTCCGAGCCAGCCGTTACGACAAAGGCGATGCCGACTACATCAACTGCCCGATGGATCGGGAGCAATACCTCCGCTTTCGCGATGCACTCCTGAGTGCGGAACAAGCTGAGCTCAAGGACTTTGACCAAGAGGACGCCACCTTTTTTGAGGGTTGCCTTCCAATCGAAGAGCTCGCAAGACGCGGGGAAGACACCATGCGATATGGGCCGCTGAAGCCGATCGGCCTTTGGGATCCCCGCTGGGGGGATGTCAACGATCGGGATGTCAGACGAGCCAAAAGGGCCTATGCCGTTGTGCAGCTCCGCCAGGAGGACAAAGACGGACGGCTATGGAATTTGGTCGGCTTTCAGACCAATTTGAAGTGGGGAGAGCAGAAGCGTGTGCTGCAGATGATTCCTGGGCTTGAACAGGCTGAATTCGTGCGGTTTGGCGTGATGCACCGCAACACGTTTCTCGAATCCCCCAAGCTGCTCCAACCAACCCTGCAGTTCCGCACACGCCATCACTTGCTGGCGGCTGGTCAGATCACTGGAACGGAAGGGTATGCCGCCGCCGTCGCCGGTGGCTGGCTCGCTGGAACCAACGCCGCTCGCCTTGCCCGCGGTCTTCAGCCCATCGAGCTGCCCGTCACCACGATGAGTGGAGCACTCACGCACTTCGTTAGCGAGGCTCCAACCAAAAAATTCCAACCGATGCCGCCGAATTTTGGTCTTCTGCCGGATCTTCCCGAGCGCATTCGCGACAAGCGAGCCCGCTACGGGGCTTATCGCGATCGTGCCTTGAGTGATCTGGAAGCAATCAAGACCCTCATCACAGATCCAATCGCGGTATGACCCCAGCACACACCGCTCGAGCTCGAACCATCGAACAGCGCTCACTGCGCTTCGGTGTTGGAGCGAATGCGGTGATGGCCATCGCTGGCTTTGCTGCCCATGTCGCCAGTGGATCCTCTGCCCTGCTGCTCGATGGGCTGTACTCAGCTGTTCTGGTCGGGTCGTCGCTGATTGCCAGCCGCATCAGTCGCAACGTCATCCGGCCACCGGATCGGGCTTGGCCCTATGGCTATGACGGCCAGGAAGCGCTGTATGTGCTGTTCCGATCTTTGGTGCTGCTTGGCGTGATCGGATTCGGGCTGGGGAGTGCCTCTGGAACCCTGATTGATTGGGCTCGCGGCGACACGATTCCGGCCCTCCAACTGCACTCAGTGGCGGGATACACCCTGGCGATCACCGTGCTGTGCAGCCTGCTGGCCTGGCGTCATTTCCATGATTGGCACCGTACGGGACGCATTTCGCTGTTGCTGCTCACGGAAGCGCGCAATGCACGCATCGATGCCTTGATCACCATGGCCACCGGCCTTGCGTTGTTGATCACTCCATGGCTGAGCGGCACAGCCATGGCTGGGATCGCACCGATTACCGATGCACTTCTGGTGATTGCAGTCAGCGTTGTGCTGCTGCTGGAACCGCTGCGGGCCCTGAAGGAAGCGATGTCTCAAGCCGCTGGCCGGGCCGCGGATCCAAAAATCCTTCAGCAAACCCGAGAGGTGCTGATGCAGGAACTATCGGGGCTCCAGCTCCAGATGATGGATTTCACCGTTCAGCAGCTCGGGCGCACTGCATTTGTTGTGGTCTACATCAACCCACTGGAAGCGATGGACAGTGCGGTGGTGGATGGTTTGCGGCACCACATCGATGCCCGTTGCAGTCAGGAGCTCCAGCAACCGGTGCGCTCGGAAATCATCCTGACCGTGATGCCACCGATTCACCGCCCTGATTCATCTCTGCAGGCGGCCTCTTAGCGTCAGCTCGCAGGCAAGGGATGGCATGACCGATCAGCAGCTCTGGGATGCCGTGGTGATCGGCTCAGGAATCGGCGGGCTCGTCACCGCCAGTCAGCTCGCTGCCAAGGGGGCCAAGGTGCTCGTGCTGGAGCGCTATCTGATTCCAGGTGGCAGTGGAGGAGCCTTCAAACGAGAGGGATACACCTTCGATGTCGGTGCCTCGATGATCTTTGGCTTCGGAGAAAAGGGTTACACCAACCTGCTCACCCGTGCCCTTGCTGATGTCGACGAACACTGCGAGACCATCCCGGATCAGGCCCAGCTCGAATACCACATGCCTGGTGGTCTCAACATCGCCGTCGACAGGGATTACGAGACGTTCATCGCGGATCTATCCGCCCGGTTCCCCCACGAAGCAACCGGCATTCGTCGCTTTTACGACACCTGTTGGCAGGTGTTCAACTGCCTCGATGCCATGCCTCTGCTGTCGCTAGAGGACCCTGCTTATCTCACCAAGGTGTTTTTCAAAGCCCCCCTGGCCTGCCTAGGCCTGGCTCGGTGGCTGCCCTTCAACGTTGGTGCGGTGGCACGCCAGCACATCAACGATGAACAGCTGCTCAAATTCATCGACATCGAATGTTTCTGCTGGTCGGTGATGCCTGCGGATCGAACTCCGATGATTAATGCAGGCATGGTGTTTTCGGATCGGCATGCCGGTGGCATCAACTACCCCAAAGGGGGCGTCGGCGTGATCGCCGAAAAGCTTGTGCAAGGCCTCGAGCGTCATGGCGGGGCGATTCGCTACCAAGCGCGGGTCACCGAAATCGAGATCGAGAACGGACACGCCACCGGCGTGAAACTCGCTGATGGATCAAGAATCCAGGCCCGACGAGTGATCTCCAATGCCACACGCTGGGACACCTTTGCCAGCGATCAGGACAGCAGCAGCTCCCAGGCCCTAGTGAACCAGGCCAACACCCCTGCCAAGGAAGAGGTTTGGCGCCGTCGATATGTGCCCTCGCCATCGTTCCTTTCACTGCATCTGGGCGTTCGAGCCGATGTGATCCCCCAGGGCACCCACTGTCATCACCTTCTCCTCGAAGACTGGGAGCGGATGGAAGACGAACAGGGAGTCATTTTCGTTTCGATGCCATCCCTGCTGGATCCGGATCTCGCTCCAAAGGGGCATCACATCGTGCACACCTTCACCCCTTCCTCGATGGAGACCTGGAAAGGTCTGTCCCCGAGCGAGTACAGACAGAAAAAGGAGGCCGATGCCGCCCAGCTCATTCAACGGCTTGAGGCCATTCTTCCTGGGCTCAGCAACGCCATCACCCACCGCGAAATCGGCACTCCTCGCAGCCATCGCCGCTTTTTGGGTCGATTCCAAGGCAGCTACGGTCCGATTCCTGCGATGCAATTACCAGGTTTGCTGCCGATGCCTTTCAACCGAACAGGCATCCAAAACCTCTATTGCGTGGGAGATTCCTGCTTCCCAGGCCAAGGATTGAATGCCGTGGCCTTTAGCGGTTTCGCCTGCGCCCATCGCGTCGGTGCCGACCTAGGGCTCAACCCATGGGCCCTGCCGGACTGATTCAGTTCCTAGCCTGGTGTTACAGCGAAGGTGTGATGCCATCTGAACCCCAGCCATCCTCAAGCGAGCTAGCGGAATACCTCGAACAACGGGGGGAGCTCTCCAAACCCTGGAATCTGCAGATGCTGAGGCTTCAGATGCTGAAAGAACAAAAAGCGTCGATGAGCCCTGAGGATTACATCGCCAAAATTCAAGAAGCCCACGCTGATTTGATTCGCTTGGGTGAATTTTGGAAAGGTCGCGAAGCAGAGGTCTTCGGTGGCGCCTATGCACCGTCTGCCTTGATTGAACCGTTACCGGGCTCCCCTGAGGACCGCTGAACCAATGGAACGCTTTGGCCTGTCGCCTCTGATCCGTTTCACCTTGCTGTGCCTTTATGTGGCCTTGGTGCTGCCACTGCCTATCCTGGCGCCCGCCTCACTACACACCCCGATGCTGGTGGGCTTAGTGCTCGGACTCGTTCTTGTGATGGGCCTACTCAGTGAGCAGGTGGAGACTGATGACACCGGAATCACAGTGCGGTACCCGACCTGGATCCGTTGGCTACTCCGACGCGGCTGGTCCATGCGCTGGGGCGACATCCGTGCCCTTGTTCCGGTCGGCACCAGCCAGGGCGGAACTGTGTACTACCTCAAGTCAGCGGACTTGAACCATCAGTTACTGCCGCAGCGCATTGAGCGATTCGATGCTTTCCTCTCAACTCTTCATGAACGCTCATCGGTCGACACGTCCGGAATCGGTCGCTTAACCCCCCCTTGGACCTACCAAGCATTGGCAGGAATGTCTGCCTTGATGGTGGTCGGAGAGTTAATAACAGGCCTGGCGATAGTCCAGGGCTGGATCAATGTCCCGGCAAGCTATCCAGGCTGAAGCGATAGCCCCGTTGACGAACGGTGGTGATCCCGCCGCCTTCACCCAACCCAGCCTGCTCGAGTTTGCGGCGCAAAGTCAAAATTTGAGTATCGACCGACCGGGGCCCACCACTAAATGGGGGCCATGCCATCCGCAGCAGCTCCTGTCGGCTGCGCACAAGCCCGGGTGGCATCAGCAGGGCACACAGCAGGGCAAATTCTCGTGGGCTGAGCTCCACTGGCTTTTCCCGAAGCGTGACCTGGCGAAGCAGCAGGTGAACTTCCAGCGGGCCAACGGTGACCCGCTCTTGCAATCCGGTATGGCCACGTTTCAACAGCGTGCGGCAGCGAGCCGCGAGCTCTTCTAGTCCGAAGGGTTTACGCAACACGTCATCGGCCCCGTCATCGAGAAGGCCAACCACTGGCTCTGCCCCCGTGCGTGCCGTCAGCACGATGACCGGGCAACGCAGATGCTCAGACAAACGGAGCGCTGAGCTCTGATCGAGAATTTCAGCGCTGACAAGCAAATCCGGAGACTGGTCTTGGCAGAGCTCTAACGCTTCGACAGCGCGACTAACGGCAGCGGTGAGATGACCGTCTTGACGCAACCGTTGAACCAACACCGTGCGCAGCGTGGGGTGGGGCTCAACAACAAGCACCCGTGAGGGCTCTCGGCCCGTTCCCGATCCAGGATCGGGGAGGGAAAGAGCACCCGGGTCCGGGGCGTCAGCGGTTAAATCTCGGGGGGTCGAAGTCACTAGGTCGATCCAGGCGTGACTACGCTAAGCGGAAATTCCTGTCACGCTGGTAGCAGAGGCAGCTGTCTCACAGATGAAGTCCCTCGAAGACCCTGATGCCATCAGACATTTCCAGTCATTGTGTGATGCATGTCAGGAACTGACAACGCGCTACCACTCGCCATCGGAACTACGGCTGTATGCCGACGGCTATCTGCACGCCTTGCGCAAGACCGGATCTCTTGATCCACGCCAGCAAGATCGGCTCGAGCAATTGATCGATCGCTGGATTCTTGACCCATCCAGCTTCATCGGGCCCGATGGAGACGTGAGCACGCTGTACTCACGTCAACCACAGAGGTACTGAAATCAGCTCGCCAGGGCGATTTCCAGCTTTTCGCGCAGTTCTCCGGCGTTGTACATCTCGATCAGGATGTCTGAACCGCCAATAAATTCTCCCTTCACATACACCTGAGGAATCGTTGGCCAGTTGGAGAACTCTTTGATGCCCTGACGAATCTCCATGTCAGAGAGAACATCAAAGGTTTCGAAGCTCACGCCCAGTGAATGCAAGATCTGAACAACGTTGTTCGAGAAACCGCACTGAGGCATCAGTTTCGAGCCCTTCATAAATACGAAAATCGGGCTGGAGGCGACGAGGCCTTCAATTCGGCTGCGGGTGGTGTCGTCCATGGTGCTGTGAGGTCAGGATTGAGAGGAAGGTACGGAGGTGTTGAGCGCAAGGGCATGGATGGCTTCAGAAGCCAATTCCTGCTGGAGTGCCGCGTACACCAATTGGTGCTGACGAATGCGATTCAACCCATCGAAAGCAGACGAGACAACCGACACCTGCAAATGATCTCCGCCACCGGTGAGATCCTCCACGGTGACGGATGCATCTGGAAGAGCTTTACGGATGGCGGCTTCGACATCAGCCGACTGAACCATGGGAACACCACTGCGTTGAAGGGATGCTGACAGATGAAGTCAGAGCAGTGGAACCACACTCTCCACCAATCAGTTGGATGAGGCGCCTTTGAATTCGGTGTCGACAAAACCGAGTTCCACCAAGCTTTGGTAGGCCTTCTGACCCTGTGGTTGAGACGGGGTCATCAACTTCACCACCTCGACCAACACAGGAACGGCAACCTCTGGCTGGTTCTGACGGCGGAACAACGCAGCCAATCTCAAGTCGGCCTCAGCCAACAGGGTCAGAGCTTCGCGACCCTTGCTGTCCATTTCCCTGGGGATGCGAGCATCCAAACCTCGGAAGGCACCACTGAGATCCCGATAAAAAGACAGAAGCTGCTTGGACGCTTTCCGCGCATCGTCGTACTGCTGACGGGCTGAGGCCAGGTCACCGGATGCGACAAAGGAGTCACCACGGGCAATCATGGCCCGCACCGCAGACGTGTTGAAACCGGTCTGCTCCTGGGCCAAAACCCGATCGGATGCAGGTGTGGTCTGTGCCAACACCGGAGCGTTGGTGGCACCCAGTGTTGCCAGCAGTGCCGTGGCCGCAATTAGGGAACGACACCCCATGGAAATACCTACCGAAAGTTGCTGGACTTTAAAAGCAATCCAACGGTCTTCCAACGGCCTCACGAGCCGCTTGTTCAGCCGCATGCATTCCCTCTGCGAGCAACCCATTGAAACGCTGAACAGCCTCGCGTCCAGAGTCGTCAGGAACAGTCAAGTGAGCGCCGAAACAGATGGCAGCCTCAGTGAATAGGGACGGTGGTGCGTGGCTGTAGCCAAGCCCAACTGGGACCACAGGGACCTTGATCCCGCGTCGGTGGGCGAGTTGCGCCAATCGCACAAGGCCCTGGTGCAACTGAATCGGTCGATCCTGACGCTGAATCCGACCCTCTGGAAACATCACGACCTGCTGCCCGGCACCGAGTAAGTCGATCGCCAACCGCAAGGTGGTCATCGATGGACGTCCCTGATCAACAGGAAAACAACCAAGCCGTTTCAGGAACCATCCCTGCAGTCCACGCATTTCCGTTGTGGTCACCATGAAACGGCAATCACGACCTGTGACGCGACGACCCGCCGCCATCGGCAGCATCAAGGCATCCCATCGGGCTCGATGGGTTGGAGCCAGCAAAACAGGGCCAGATTTCGGAAGATTGGCAGCCTGAAGAACGAAGCGTTTGCGGAACTGCAGACGCAACGCCATGTCCTGGGTGGCAACCATCGCCAGCGGTGCCCAGAACGGATCAATGCCCACATTCAGGGCAATTTCACGGTTGACCGCATCCGATCGCACCGATGACGCTGTAGTCGGCTAACGATGAACCTACGTCTATTGCTGAACGCTGAATAGGATCCCGGTCACTCCGCCATCGCTATGGCAAGCCTGGGCGTCAACATCGATCACATCGCGAATGTGCGAGAAGCACGGCGAACTGTTGAACCCGATCCAGTTCCAATGGCGCTTCTCGCTGAACTCGGCGGTGCCGATGGCATCACGGTTCATCTCCGTGAAGACCGCCGCCACATTCAGGATCGTGATGTCGAACTGCTTCGTCATACGGTGCGCAGCCGGCTCAATTTGGAAATGGCTGCCACCGCAGAGATGGTCGCCATTGCTTTAAAGATCAAACCCGACATGGTCACCTTGGTTCCGGAGCGACGGGAGGAGGTCACCACCGAGGGGGGGCTCGATGTTGCAGGACAACTGTCCACGCTCACAGCCTTCATCGATCAACTGCAAAGCAACTCCATCCCGGTGAGCTTGTTTGTTGATCCAGATCAAGCCCAACTGGACGCCTGCCGTCGCAGTGGAGCCCAATGGGTGGAACTCCACACCGGTGCCTATGCCGAAGCGAGCTGGTCGGACCAACCCAAGGAGTTAGCCCGCATCAGTGAAGGATGCGCCACAGCCAGACAACTGGGGCTGCGCGTCAATGCTGGCCATGGCTTGACCTATCAAAATGTCGAGCCCATCGCCGCACTGGAGGGCATGGAAGAGCTGAATATTGGTCACACGATCGTGGCGCGGGCTTTGGTGGTCGGCCTGGAGCAAGCCGTACGCGACATGAAGGCGTTGATCCAGAATCCCCGCCGAGATCCTCTCTTCGGACAACTGCCCGGATGACAACGTTCCATTTCGTCGCCGCCAGCGAACGCTTTCTCACCGAAGAGGAACCGCTCGAAGAAGTTCTGCGTGAACGCGAGCGCAACTACAAGGAAACCGACAAGACCATCGATTTCTGGCTTGTGCGGAAGCCTGCCTTTTTGCAATCAGCGGAACTCGCTGCCTTGGCACAGACCATTCCTCAGCCTGCAGCAGCCGTGGTCTCGACCGATCCGAAATTCATCACGTTTCTCAAGCTGAGGCTGGAGTTCGTGGTGACCGGACACTTCGAAGCCTCAACGGACGACGCCTTGAAGTCAATTCAGTCTTGAATTGCTCTTAATCTGTGCGCCCTCGCCGGCATCCTGTGGATCTCCGTTCTCTCCCTGTGAGCCGACGGATTGAACTCTTGGTTCAAGCCCTGGATGGAGCCGAAAAGACCAATCGAGCCCTCGCCACCTGTGCTGATGGTGATGCCATGGTCGACATCCTCCTGGGCGCTTCAGCCAAGCTGGGATTAGGTCTGACACGGCGAGACCTCAACGAAACCCCGCCGATCCGCGACTGGATTTGGTTTAAAAACAACGATCCACTCGTCACTGTGGGCGACAGCAAACCGCGTTACCGCCGCGAAACACCCAAGCCAAAGCCGGCCGTCCAAGCCGACGAACCTCGCCGCAAATTCCTCGGTTTGTTCTGATCGCTGACAGACCGTTAGAGCAGCATCAGAATTGAACCGTTCAGGACAGCATCGTTGCCACTCCCGCAGCCAAGACACTGGGTGATCGGTGACATCCATGGCTGCCACAGCTGCATGGTTGAGCTGTTAGGCCTGCTGCCAAGAACCGATCACTGGATCTTTTGTGGCGACGTGATCAACCGTGGGCCTCACATTGAAGCCTGCATGACGCTGGCTTGGGATCTCATGCGTTCCGGTCAAGCCACATGGCTGCGCGGCAACCACGAACAACAACTGATCGACGCCCTGTCCCTCCGTGGGGAGGCTGGGCACCGAGCCAGAGAAGACGAAGACACCGTTCAAGAGATCGGTGACCAGGCATGCAGGCCCTGGCAGGTTCGGCTCAACCAACTCCCTCTGGTGTATCGAGCCGATGGCTGGAGTGCCACCCACGCTGGGTTCAATGCCGACGGGCAACCAGATCTGTCCATCCGTGATTCGTTCTGGGAGAGCTACGACGGCCGCTTCGGACGCGTGGTTGTTGGCCACACCCCACGGGTCAAAGTTGAACGCCGGCAACACATCGTTTTGATCGATACAGGGGCGGTGTACGGAGGGAAACTCTCGGCGTACTGCCCTGAAACCGATCAAGTCATTCAAGTGCAAGGACTGCAGAATCCGCAGCGGCGCATGGAGATCGACCCTGACCTGGCACCGCATCAAGGAGATCAAGTGCCTTGCTGACGATTTATCGCAGCAATCGGGCTGAATTCCTGGCGCAACTTCTCGCGCAGCAACTCCTCGAACAACAACCAGGTCCGCTGGAAACGCTGGAAGTACTGGTCAACACCTGGCCCACCAGCCGTTGGCTGGGGGAGCAACTCGCCCAAGCCAATGGGATCAGTTCGTTGATCCGCTTTCCGTTCCCCGGGAGCCGGTTGCGCCAACTGGTGCGTCTCGTCCTGGAGCTACCCGCCGAACAGGACGACCCTTGGCGCGCCAACCGCCTGGTGTGGTCTGTATTGGAGCAGCTACCCAATCTGTTGAAACAGCCTGAAGCCAGTGCTCTGCAGCACTGGCTTCAGCAACGCAACGATCAGGGGCCCGTGCTCAGCCGCGATCGCTGGCAGTTAGCCCGCACCATCGCCGACGCCTTCGATGATTACGCCCTCTACCGACCAGAAACATTGATGCAGTGGGCTTGCACAGAGCCCACCAAACCAGGTGCCGAATCCATGGGCTGGCAGCCCCTGCTCTGGAAAGAGCTCGCCGCCACCTTGCCCTCAGAACCCTTCGGACTTCAGGTGAACAAGGCGGTTGAACGCCTGCGTCGAGGAGAGATCGAGGCCTCAGTTCTGCCTCAACGTCTGCGCTTGTTTGGCATCAGCGCCCTCGCCCCCGTCCAAGTCGGGTTAATCCAAGCCCTATCGGGTTATTTGGATGTAGAGATCTATCTGCTAACGCCGTGCCCGGATCTCTGGCAACGCTGCGGCAGCCGAAGGGAGCAACTGGGTGCCGACTGGATGGTTCCCCCCGACGGCCTTTGGTTGCAGACCGCACCCCGCTTGGAAGCAACCCTGGGGCGCATGGGAGCTGAATTTCAGCAACTTCTGGAGGGAAGTGGTGAAAGCCAACTTGGTGAGCGGCGCGACGGGGACCTCTTCGCAGCTCCGGTGTCGATCGCAGAGGCCTCGAACCGTGAGGCAACCCTGCTGGAACAAGTGCAGCAACAGCTGATCCAACGGGAGGACACCACCGGCCTGCAGCGAGCACCGAACGACCATTCCTTGCTCTTTCTCTCCGCCCCAGGGCCCCTCAGGGAAGTGCAACTGGTCCGCGATCAAATCCTGCAATGGCTGAAGGCCGATCCAACCTTGGCCCCACGCGATGTGTTGGTGATGACACCGCAGATCGAACGGTATGCGCCGCTGTTGAGCTCCGTGTTCAACGACAGCTCAGCCATCGGCATCGACATCCCCTGGCGACTCACCGATCGCAGCCAGCAAAGCAGTCCCGGCCTATCGATGGCCCTCCTTCAGCTTCTTGAGCTCGCGGCAGGACGGCTCACGGCCACCGGACTGGATCAACTGCTGTCCAACCCAGCTCTGCAAACCATGCAAGGGCTCAGCGATGACGATTCCAGAGACATCACCCAGGCCCTGCAGCGCAGTGGCTTCCGCTGGGGTCTGGATCGTCACGAACGCCAAGGCGATGAGGAGCACAGCCTGCTCTGGTGTTTAGATCGCTGGCTGCTGGGGCTGGTCCTGCCCCAACGCAATGGGCTAGTCGCCGGTGGCATTGCCCCCTTCCATCAGGAGTTATCTCCAGAACAATTGGCCTGCTGGTGGCCCGTTCTTAACCGCCTTGGGAGCTGGATTCAGCGCCTGCGTCAACCGCGCACGGTCAACGAATGGGTGACGCTGCTCCGCCAACTTCTCGATGACCTCTTCGGTGATGGT
Source organism: Synechococcus sp. ARS1019 (assembly GCA_002690325.1). GTDB lineage: Bacteria > Cyanobacteriota > Cyanobacteriia > PCC-6307 > Cyanobiaceae > Parasynechococcus. Next base: position 55,177 of record NZED01000032.1, on the reverse strand, counting down.
GAGGGATGGAGCGATGAACTCCAAGGTCTCAACAGTGCGCTGGACGACTGGCAGCAGAGAGCGCAGACAGCCACCCTGACTCTCGATGCAGCCGTTGTGATCAACATCCTTGATGAAGCGCTCTCGGTGGAGTCCGGACGCTTTGGTCATCGCAGCGGTTCCCTCACGATCAGTGCCCTGGAACCGATGCGTGCCATCCCCCATCGGGTGATCGTTCTCATGGGCCTCGATGCCAATACTTTCCCGCGACACAACGAACGTCCCGGTTTCCACCTGCTGGAACAACAGCGTCAGCTGGGCGATCCCCGAGGAAGTGACCAAGACCGTTACGTGCTGCTTGAAGCACTGATCTCTTCACGACAGCACCTCCTGATTAGCTGGTGTGGTCGCCATGAGCGCAGCGGTGAGGTTCAGCCCCCTGCGGCTCCCGTTGAACAATGGCTGACAGAACTGGAATCCCAGCTCGGCCCACAGGCTGAGGGGCTGCTGATCGAACCACCGGCCAACCCTCTCGATCGGCGTAATTTTCTGGAACGGACGGGAGCGCCGCCGTTCAGTTGCGACCGGCGCCAACTGGCCGCAAGGGTCTGCCTCGATCAGGCCCGTCCAATCCCCAAGGAAGGACTGGCCTGGCCGCTGACCTGGACACTTCAGAACAATCCCAGCCAAGTCGCCCTTGGCTTCGATGACCTGCTGGCTTGGCTGGTCAACCCCCAGGGCGCTTGGTTGCAACAGCTTGGTTTGCACCCCAGCGAAAGCGTTGAACCCATTCACGACCTGGAATCGCTGCAACTCAATGCCCTGGAGCGCCATCTGCTGCTCAGCGCAGATCTAGAGAACGACCTCATCGAGCCAGAGGCACCGTTCTGGAGAGAGCGATTGGCTGGTCAAGGACTCTTACCCAGCGGTGCCGGAGCCGTTATGGAGGATGACGACCTTCGTGAACGCTGGATCGGCTTGCATCGCGAGGTCACAGGATTCGGCCCAGCTCGCCGCAGCAATTTCACGCTGGCTGAACAAACCCACAGCCTGCTCTTTGCAGGAGACACACACGTTGTGGTGCAGCCCGGCCAGCTCAACCACCGTGGTGTGCTTCGAGCTTGGTTATTGCATCTGCTGCTCAGCTCAACAGCAACCAAGCGCTGCGACAGAACGGCCGTGATTGCCCGCAGCAGCCGAGGCGCAGGGGCCGAATGCCATCTGCAGTGGAAACGCCTTGACGCCGCTAGCGCCCATCAACAACTCGATGCTCTTCAACGCCTGGCGGCATCAGGGCGAGAGCATTGCTGGCCGGTTCCACCTCGTAGCGGCTGGCAACTGGCCTGGCAGGAAAGACGCAAGCCTGGAAGCGGAGTCGCAGCATTTCGCTCCAGCTGGGATGCCGAACAACAGCAACCAGCCCTTCAGCTTTGTTTCGGCACAGGTCGAGATCCAGATGGTCTGCTCGCAAACAACGCATTTCATGAAGCCTGCGAAGTCCTGTATTCACCACTGCTGTGCGCGTCGACCATGACCATGAAGTCCCGGGCGGGCAGCGGGCGGCGTGGCTGAGCGTTTTGACGCGAACACCTATCCACTCGGGCCAGGTCGACGCCTGCTCGAGGCCAGTGCTGGCACAGGGAAGACCTTTGCTCTGGCCCACCTCACGTTGCGCCTGATCACGGAAGCGGGACAGCCCATCGAGAGCCTGCTCGTCGTCACCTACACCGATGCAGCCGCAGCAGAACTCCGCTCGAGAATCGGTGCACGGCTCCAAGCGGCACTCCAAGGGCTGGAAGCGTTCAGCAAGGGCGACAGCGACCCGTCTGGTCCAGATCCTGTGCTGGAGGCCTGGTGGTCACAACCCCTCGACGATGAACAAAGAAATGATTGGATTCGCAAGTTGCTCGTCGCCCTCGAGCAGCTGGATCGCGCCGACATCACAACGATCCACGGATTCTGCCGACGCAGCCTGCACCGACAGGCGCTCAGCAGCGGAGCAGCCCTCGATCCACAACTGGACACCGATACAACGGTTGAAATCCAAGAGGTGGTTCAGGAGATTTGGCATGACTTACTCCAGAGCCTCGATCCCGACCAGTACCGAGGACTCCTGAGTGCAGGACTCACCGCAGAGGCTTTGACCCGCGGACTGAACACCCTGGACAGCGACCCATCACCGCAGGTATGCACCGATGGAGCTGATTTCGTCGTTGATCAACCTCTGGCCCCTCAACTGGATAGCTGGCTCAACACAACCTGGCTTCAATTTCTGGAGCTTTGGCCAAAGCACAGTCGAACGCTAGAAGCCTGCTTCTGCACGGCCGCGGCCGAGTGGAAGGCTGCCGGAGCCAGCCGAACGACGCCCTACAGCGCCAAACCACGCTCAGATCGCTGCGCGGTTATCGATCAATGGATCGCCGCACAAGCGACCGCCCCCAGCATCAGCGCCATCAGGGATCAGGAGAAGCCACTCAAGGAGTACTTCCATCCAGGCAGCTGGTGTCGGGTGGCCCGCAGCTGTGGAGAGGAGGAGCCGAGCCTTGCCCACACCGAGCTACAAACCGTCATCGCTGCGCTGTGGGATGGCCCAATCGAACGCGTATGGAGGCATTGCCTTCAACGCGGATTAGCCAAGCTCAACGACCGACGCCGGCACCAAGGGGTGATGACCTTCGCTGGCTTACTCGCCGCGATGGATCCTGGCGAATCCCTCCCGGAACCGGATTGGCTGGGGCCCTTGCGAGCGCGCTACCGCACGGTGATGGTCGATGAATTTCAAGACACCGATCCCGTTCAGTGGCGACTGCTGAACCGTGCCTTCGGCCATGGATCCAAGCACTTGCTACTTCTCGTCGGAGACCCCAAACAAGCCATCTATCGCTTCCGCGGGGGCGACTTGGACACCTACAAAAAAGCGCGTGCCGATGTGGATCGAATCGATGACCTCATCGAGAACTTCCGCACAACTCCCAAGTTGATGGAGGGCATGAATGCCCTGATGGCCCCTGGACTGGTGCGCTCCAACCTGGAGGTTCCTGCCGTGATCCCTCGCGGTGAAGTCACCAAGCTGGGAGACCAGACCGACCGCCACCCGCTGGAGTTGTTGGTCATCCCGTCCACGGCACCAATCAGCAAAACAGCACTCGAACAACAACTCCCCGATCTCCTTGGTGCAGACGTTCTGCGCCGCTTGCAAGAAACACCGGAGCTCAAACCATCGGATCTCTGCATCCTGGTGAGTCGACATGCCCAGGCCACCGCCCTTCGAGACGCCCTTGCCATACGCGGCGTGCCGACACGATTGGTCAATCAAGGCGACGTGCTCGAAAGCGAGGCAGCCGCAGAGCTGCAACGGTTGATCGATGCCCTGGCGGCCCCTGGAAACGAACGCAAACTTCGTCTTCTGGCCTGTTCAGCCTTGATCGGCTGGAGCGCAGCCACCCTGAGCGACGACGATGGGGCTCAGCTCGATGCGCTGTCGGCACAGGTTCGCAAGCTGGGCGAACAGCTGCCGCGACTCGGATTGCTGGGATGTCTCTCCAACCTTCTCGAGGGATCCGTGATGGCGGATTTGTCCGAGCGAGGTCGGCTGCTTGGCGATCTTCAACAAGCCGCACGACTTGTTCAAGATGCGATGCATCGACAGGGGCTCAATGCCGCGAGTGCAGCCGAATGGTTGCGCCGACAACGGCTTCAGCCTCCAGACCCTGTACCCGAGGCGCGTCAACCCCACAGCGACCAAGCAGAAAGCGCCGTCGCGGTGGTCACCGTGCATCGCAGCAAAGGGCTGGAATATCCAGTCGTGATCTGTCCTTATCTCTGGGAAGGACCTGCAGACAGCAACGGACCGCTCTGGAAAATTGAAGGCAGCCAGCAATGGCAGATCTGCTGTAACCGTCACTGGGGGTTGGGTTATCAGGCCGCGGCATTCGCGACGACCCAGGCAGCCGCTGAATCGGAACGGCTCGCCTATGTCGCCGTCACCAGAGCCTGTTCGCAACTCGTGCTGGTCTGGGGCCATGCGGCGCGACAAGACAACGCCCCCCTGGTGAGCTGGTTGTTCGGAGCCGATGCCATTGAGACGGACCTGGACCAGCGCACAGAGGAGCGACTACGAGACCATCTGCTGCGACAGCAGGTCCCGATCACCATCCACCCCTTCCCTGAGAACGACTCAGCTGCAGCGATCGGTCGATGGCAAGGGCCAACGGACCACACCACCCTGACCGTCGGTGGCGTCCCCACCCACATCGATCGGAGCTGGGGGCGGGCCAGCTACTCAGCATGGATCTCCTCCTCCACGGAGAGCTCCCATTCAGAGCTCGGACGTGACCCCGAACCCGAACCCAAAGAATTGGAGACGCCAGGGGCGAACCGTTGGCCGGAGATCGGCCCACTGGCGGACTTTCCAAGGGGTCCAGGCCCCGGCGATTGCCTGCATCGCATCCTCGAACAATGGTCCTTTCAGGCCGATGCCGGTGAAGACACGGTGATCGCAACTGAACTACGCCGAGCAGGGCTTGACCCTGAGCTGTGGCTCGATGCGGTCCGCACCGGTCTGACACACGTGTTGAGCACCCCGCTAGGCGGCCCACTTGGATCTCTATCGCTCAACCAGCTCGGTAGCGAACGCCGATTGCATGAGCTGAGCTTCGACTTGCCGGTGACGGGGATGGTGACCCGAAGCCTCATTCAGGCCTTCCGCGCCGACAACCGCTCACGCTTCAGTGACGATTACATCCCCTATCTCGAGCAACTCTCGGTTAACAGCCGCGGATTCCTCACCGGGTCCATCGATTTGGTGTTCTGTGACAGCGAGGATTTGAACAAAGCCCGCTGGTGGGTTGCGGATTGGAAGAGCAACTGGATTGGAGAACGCGGCGCTGATGGCCGCAGCCAGATGTGTGGTCCACGGCATTACACCCAAACGGCGATGCAGGAGCAGATGGTGCATCACCACTACCCACTGCAGGCCCACCTTTATTTGGTGGCATTGCATCGACATCTGCAGTGGCGACTGCCGGGCTACGACCCAGCGCAACACCTCGGTGGGTATGCCTACATCTTCTTGAGGGGAATGCCCGGCAAGAACAAGCCAACCAATGACGGTCCAGGGCGCATCGTTGAACGGGCGTCCTTGCCAAGGATTCTCACCTTGGATCGACTGCTGAGGGAGGGCGCAGCGTGACAGGGAGCTGGCCGATTGAGCTCACCGAAGCAGTGCATGCCACCTTGCTGCGCCGCTGCCCCCCACCGCGCCATGGCGATGAACTCCAACCGCTGTGTTGTGAGCTGACCCAAGCCTTGGAGGCGGGCGAACTCACCGTGGAGCTGACGGCAGAACAACACCAGTTGTTAGTCGCCAGCGGCTGGCTGGAACAGCAGAACTGCCCGGTTCAACTCCAAAGCAACCGTGCTGGCTGGCGCCGCTGGGTGGACGCCATGGACGACGTCATCGAAACGCTGATCCAACGGGGAAGCATCAAGCACCACAAGGGATCTGATCCGGCCTCATCCCCGCTTCCCAAACAACTCAATCCAGAGCAACAACAGGCCGTCCTCGCCTTGGATCAGGTCTCCGTTCTGCTGATCAGTGGTGGACCAGGAACCGGAAAAACAAGCACGGTCGTCGAGGTCTTACAGCGGGCGCTCAGCCTTACACCGGAATTACGGGTCGGCCTGGCAGCACCAACCGGGAAAGCAGCGCGACGGCTTGGCGAAGCGGTCCGTCCACGCTTCCAAGATCTGTCTTGCTTCACCCTGCATCGCTGGCTTGAAGCCGGCCGCCATGGCTTTGGTCGTCATCAAGAGCGTCCGTTGGAACTGGACCTCCTGGTCATCGATGAGATGTCGATGGTGGATCTGGAACTAATGCAAGCTCTGCTGGCAGCCTTACCAAGCGGGTGCCGGCTTGTTCTGGTGGGCGATCCAGCCCAGTTACCACCGATCGGAAGTGGGGCCGTCTGGAACGAACTCCAAGCGCCAAAGATTCGCCAACGCTTTGGAGCAGGGGCCATCACGCTGCAAACCACCTACAGAAACCGTGGCGCGATTGCCTCCCTGGCCGCATCACTCCGCAGCAGTGATCAAGCCAACATCCAGCCGCTGCTTGACGCATTGCCCGACTCCGGGAATGCCCGCCATCGCACAGACAGCCTGCGCCGTCTTCCGTTACTCGTGACGCGCTGGTGGACGGAGCGCCTGTCCACCCTCCAGACGCAAGCAGTCGGCATCCTGACGGACGACGGCAGGATCGATGCGCAGGCTGCAGAAGCACTGCTCAACACGTTGGAACAAGAACTCGTGCTCTGTCCGCGCCGGCGAGGACCCTGGAGCCTCGATGACGTGCATCGCAGTCTGCTCGGCAAGAGCCGCCATGACCCGCAGCAATGGCCGACGGGATTGCCTGTGATCAGTGGCGCCAATCAACCCGAATTGGGTTTGGCCAATGGTGATCTGGGGGTCAACCTGTGCATGGCGAACGACAGCCGATTGCTCTTTCGCGTTCTCAATGACGACGGAACCACAACTCTGCGACTGCTGCATCCATCCCGACTTCACGCCGTGGAACCGGCCATAGCAATCACCATTCACCGCTCCCAAGGCAGCGAAGCCAATCGTGTGATCGTTCTGTGGCCGCCCTCTCAGGACAGCGAACGGGAACGCCCCCTTGAGAACCGCTTGCTGTACACCGCGATCACCCGAGCCCGTGCCAGCCTGGATGTGATCACGACAACGACCATCTCCGATGCGAGTTGAACGTCCGTGGGGATGGTTCGAAGAGTTGCTCGAGGCACCCGGCTACAAAATCAAACGGTTGCTGGTGCGCAGCAACCGACAACTCTCACTGCAACGTCATCAACACCGCAGTGAAAGCTGGACTGTGGTGAGTGGTGAGGGAATGCTGCTCTGCGATGAGACATGGACAACAGCTTTGCCTGGAGTCATGCTCACAATCCCGAAAAAAAGCATTCATCGAGCACAGGGCGGGGCACAGGATCTTGTGATCCTTGAAGTGCAACACGGTGAAGTACTCCAAGAAGACGACATCGAACGCTTGCAGGATGATTACGGTCGGGTGATAACTTAAAGCCCAACCTTTGAAGCGTAGGCAACACAACCATTGTGCGATCTCTGATCGCCGGGAGGTTGTGAGCCTGATTTCAGAGCTCAATCAGGCTAGGGCCACTTTTTATGACTGAACAGCAGAAGCTCGGTGCATCGTCGTGCGCCGTAGATCTTTCCGCTTCAGCACTTCCACAGGACGGTGAATCGTCTTCTGAAGTCTTCACCACAACCATTGAAACCTCCGAAACACCATCTGGATTCGATGGTTTTGGTTTCAGCGAAGCACTGCTGTCGACATTGAAAGAGAAGGGATATAGCGAACCTTCACCCATTCAAAAAGCTGCTTTCCCCGAGCTCATGCTCGGGCGTGATCTTGTCGGCCAGGCCCAAACCGGCACCGGCAAAACGGCCGCCTTTGCTCTTCCCATTCTCGAGCGCCTACGAACAGGCCAAAAAACACCTCAGGCCTTGGTTCTGGCCCCCACAAGAGAGTTGGCGATGCAGGTCGCTGACTCCTTTAAGGCCTACGCCTCTGGGCACCCCCATCTGAAGGTGCTCGCGGTCTATGGAGGGTCCGATTTCCGTTCCCAGATCAATGCTCTAAAACGTGGTGTTGATGTTGTTGTTGGAACACCTGGACGTGTGATGGATCACATGCGCCAGGGAACCCTCGACACCAGTGGTCTGCGCAGCTTGGTTCTCGACGAAGCCGATGAAATGCTGCGGATGGGATTCATTGACGATGTCGAATGGATTCTCGAACAGCTGCCTCAGGAGCGTCAGGTGGTGCTGTTCTCAGCAACGATGCCTTCGGAGATTCGCCGCCTCTCCAAGCGATATCTGAAGGAACCGGCTGAAGTCACCATCCGCACTAAGGATCAAGAAGGAAAGCGGATTCGTCAGCGGTCGATCACCGTTCCGATGAGTCACAAACTCGAAGCACTTCAGCGTGTGCTCGATGCCTGTGGTGGAGAGGGCGTGATCATCTTTGCCCGCACCAAGGCCATCACACTCACCGTTGCCGAAACACTCGATGCTGGCGGGCATCAAGTGGCAGTTCTCAATGGAGACGTGCCGCAAAACCAACGGGAGCGCACCGTCGAACGCCTTCGCAACGGCAGTGTCGACATTCTCGTGGCGACCGATGTCGCGGCTCGAGGTCTTGATGTTGAGCGCATTGGCCTCGTCATCAACTACGACATGCCATTCGATAGTGAGGCCTACGTCCATCGAATCGGCCGTACCGGCCGTGCCGGCCGAACTGGCGAAGCGGTCTTGTTCGTCACCCCGAGGGAGAGACGTTTCATTCGCAACTTGGAACGCGCCACCGGCCAACCCATCGAACAGATGGAAGTGCCCGGCAACACAGCGATCAACCAAGGGCGTTTGGATCGCCTGCGCAAACAACTCAGCGCTGCGGCAACTGCGGAACGAGGCAATGAAGAGGAAGCCGCTCTGCTCAAGGAGCTGATGCAACGGGTTGCCACGGAACTGGAACTCAGTCAGGAAGATCTGGCCATGGCAGCCCTCAATCTGGCCATTGGTCCCAATCCTCTACTGCGCCACGGCGACGACGACTGGATCCAAAACAATCAACGTCATGACCGCGAGCGCCCCGAACGCAGGGGAGATCGCCGTGGTGATCGTCCTGCACGGGCACCCGAAGAGAACATGCAGCGGTACCGCGTTGAAGTGGGACATCGCGATCGCGTCAAACCCGGCAATTTGGTTGGTGCGATTGCGGGAGAAACCGGTCTTCAAGGGCGTGCGATTGGCCGCATCCAGATTTTCGACAACCACAGCCTTGTCGATCTTCCGAAAGGAATGCCCGAGGATGTTTTCAATAGCTTGCAGCGCTTACGCGTGATGAACCGCGAGCTGCAAATTTCTCGAGCGTCGTGATGGCCCCGCTGCTGATCTCCTTGCTTTTGGTCGGTTCCACAACGGCCACTGCTGAGAACGGTGGCGGCTTGATTCGCAAGATCTGCATGAGCTCCTTTGCAGCTGCCATGAAAACTGCAGGTCAAACTGCTCCCGAGGGGATGGCTGACTTCACCTGCAATTGCTTTCTCGAAGAAGTCAACAGCGGCACACGACTGGATGAAGCACAAAACCAGTGCAAGTCCCGCGCCGCTGTTGAGTACTCCATGGAGTGATCCCGAGGTCAGGAAACACTGACTTCGGCAGTAGCCATAGCGCTTGCAACAGCCATCCGCTCCATGGCTCGAATCAATTCCACTTGCACCTCGGGAAGGCTTTGCGCAAGTAGGACATTGACCAAAGCGAGCCGGTCGTCAACGGCCAATTCGCCGTCGTCGCCCCAGGCCAGGGACTGAAGATTCAGACTCGTCATTACGACATCCCCCTGTCAGCATTCACTGACAATGGGGGAAATGCAGTCGATTACCGATCGCCTTCAAGTTGCCTTCAGATTTATGTGTTGAAACGTGGCTCCGCCCTGTAACGTCTAGTTGTTCACGTCCTGACCACCGGCCCATTCCGATCCATCGGAACCGGCTCACGCGACTGAGCACATCCAACGGTTCCACGGTCCATGACCATCTACATCGGCAATCTCTCCTTCCAAGCGGAGCAAGAGCATCTCTTTGATCTCTTCAGTGAGTACGGAGAAGTCAAGAACTGCAGTCTTCCTCTCGACAGAGAAACGGGCCGCAAGCGCGGTTTTGCCTTCGTCGAAATGGTCAACGAAGCTGAGGAGCAAAAGGCCATCGACGATCTCCAAGACGTCGAATGGATGGGACGCATGATTCGCGTTAGCAAAGCAACTCCCCGGGAGCGCACTGGCGGCCCACGGGGCGGCGGCGGCGGCGGTTACCGCAACTGAGTCGATCGCTCAGAGTTCGGATTCAAGAAGCTCTAAGTTGACCTCCTGGCCGGTTACACGGTCCAGGAGGTCTTTGCTGTGATCGATCACCAATGCATTGGCGTCCTCGGGCTGACGCTTGTGGGGAAGTGCCGTCCGCAACACGCTTCTCTTTTGCCTCGCGAGATAGCGATGAAAGCGGTTAAAAGACCTTGATCGGCTCATGGCACCTCCTTCGGTTGTGCTTCCGTTCTACTGCTGGTGGATAGAAACAAACCGTGCGATCAAAAACCTTCAGCAAAGGTTCCATGCGCTCAGAGCATTCGCCCTTACTGAGGCTGGTCGGTCATCTTGCTCCGCGCTGGAGGCTGGTGACAGCAGCGGTGAGCTGCTCCATCTTGAACAAACTGTTCGATCTCGCTCCACCAGCGCTGATTGGATTGGCGGTGGATGTTGTTGTCCGAGGGCAACAATCAGTCCTGGCCGGATTCGGTGCCGCAACGGTGGCACAGCAACTGTGGTTGCTTGCTGTGTTGACGATGCTGATCTGGAGCGCTGAATCCCTCTTTGAATACCTCTACGACGTGTTGTGGCGCGACCTCGCCCAAAGCACTCAACACAGCCTTCGCTTGGAGGCCTACGACCATCTTCAACAGCTTGAGCTGGCCTTTTTTGAACGCGACAGCAGCGGTCGGTTGCTGTCCATCCTGAATGACGACATCAACCAGCTCGAACGGTTTCTCGACCGTGGTGCCAATCAAATCCTGCAGCTGATCACGACCGTTCTGATCGTGGGCATCGGAATGGCCATGGTGGCTCCTCAAGTGGCCATTTTCGCTTACCTACCGATCCCCGTGATCCTCTGGGGATCCATGCGATTCCAACGCAAACTCGCCCCTCGATACAAAGACGTTCGCTTTCACGCGGGAGCCCTGTCCTCAAGGTTGGCCAACAATCTTGGAGGGATGCTCACGATTAAGAGTTTCACCGCCGAACCACTGGAGTTGGAGCGGCTTACACAAGAAAGCCAGGCCTATCGCCAAAGCAACGCCAAAGCGATTCGCTTGTCCGCCGCGTTTATCCCGTTAATCCGTTTTGCAATTCTGTTCGCCTTTCTGGCCATCCTGCTGATCGGCGGCTTTCAAGCGTTGTCCGGCCAGCTCGAGGTCGCCACTTACAGCGTTCTGATCTTCATTACCCAACGGCTGCTCTGGCCCCTCACCTCCCTGGGACGGACCCTCGATGACTACCAGCGCTCGATGGCCTCCACGCAACGGGTGCTGGATCTGATCGACACGCCTGTGGGAATCAGCAACGGAGCCATTCCACTGGATCCACAGCAGGCGAAAGGAGCCTTGCGTTTTGAAGGGGTCTCATTCCATTACCCCGAGCGCCCTGTGCTCCTCGACGGCTTTGATCTCGAGATCCCAGCGGGACAAACCATCGGGCTGGTTGGTTCAACCGGATCCGGAAAAAGCACGGTGGTGAAGTTGTTGCTGAGGTTGTATGAGCATCAATCCGGTCGAATTCTCATTGATGAGACACCGATTGAAAGCCTCAACCTGGCGGACCTACGGCGTTGCATCGCCCTGGTGAGTCAAGAGGTGTATCTCTTCCATGGAACCGTGGCCGAAAACATTGGCTACGGCCAGCAACGCTGTTCACGCGCTGCGGTGATCCGTGCCGCTGAACTCGCCGAAGCCTCTGGATTCATCGAAGCGCTTCCAGACGGCTACGACACCTTGGTTGGTGAGCGGGGCCAACGACTCTCTGGTGGTCAGCGCCAACGCATTGCCCTGGCAAGAGCCATTCTCAAGGATGCTCCTGTTCTGATCCTCGATGAGGCAACTGCCGCCGTGGACAACGACACCGAAGCTGCCATTCAGCGCTCTCTGGAGCGGATCACGAGAGACCGCACAACGTTGGTGATCGCCCATCGACTCAGCACAGTGCGCCATGCCGATCAAATCATCGTGATGCAAAACGGCTGCATCGTTGAGCAGGGACGCCATAACCAACTGCTGAACAACCAAGGGGTTTACGCCCATCTTTGGCATGTTCAAGCCGGCGAACGGACTGCACTTCCTGAAGCTTCCATTGCCGCGCCAAACAGGGTCGAACAAGCTGATAACGCATCAATGCACCGCTGAACTGCACCTATGGAGGCTTCCATCAGCCACCTGATGCACCATCCGCTGGGTGTTTTCGCCCTCCTGGTGAGCATCAGTGCCGTCATTCCACCGCTGGTGAGGCGGGTTGGTCTTCCTGACCTGGTTGGACTCCTCGCCGCTGGCGTGGTTGTTGGGCCGCATGCCCTTGGTTGGGTCGACACGGGATACGCGGAGGTAGAGGCCACGGTGGAGCTGCTCTCAAGCCTGGGGGCGGTCTTCCTTTTGTTCACTATGGGCCTCGAGATTGATCTCGAAGAGTTCAACAGGGTGAAACGCCGCTCGGTGGTGTTTGGCTTGCTCATCCTCTGCATCGGCGTTGGAACGGGGGTGAGCATCGGCATGCTTGCTGGGTTCGCTCCCGTGCCTTGTCTTCTGCTGGGTGCGCTGATGGCGACGCACACCCCCCTCGGTTATCCGATTGTTCGCAGTTACGGCGCTCAAAAAGATGAGGCCGTTGTCGTCAGCGTTGGCTGCACGATCATCACCGACATCGTGGCGCTGCTGCTTCTCGCCGTTGGCCTGGGTCTTGGCGAAGGAGACCTGAGCGGAGCCGACCTGGTGATGCTCCTGGTTCGGATCGCGGTGTTTGCCCTGCTCGTCGTGGTGGGGATTCGTCAATTGGGCCGGCAGTTGGTGCTTCGCGGCATCAGTGACGAAAACAGGATTGTGCTGGCCGTTTTGGTGGCGCTGTTTCTGGCCTCACTCGGCGCAGAACTGGCTGGTGTTGAAAAACTCGTTGGCGCTTTCCTGGCCGGACTGGCCGTCAATTCCGTTCTCCCAGAAGGGCGGGTGAAAGAGCAGGTGATCTTTGTTGGAGGTGTGCTGTTTATCCCGATCTTCTTCATCGATTTGGGTCTGCTGCTCGACGTGAAGAGCCTGGGCGCCAGCTTGAGCAACTTCCAATTCACGGCCTTGATGCTGGTGGGGGCGATTGGTGGCAAAGGCCTGGCCTCATGGATCAGCGGCAGCCTGTTCCGCTATCGCAGGCCACAAATCCTGATGATGTGGTCGCTGACCATGCCAAAAGTGGCCGCCACATTGGCCACCGCCTTCATCGGCTTCCGAGCCGGATTGCTTGATCAGATGGTGCTGAACAGCGTGCTCGCGGTGATGGTAGTGACCGCGACCCTGGGGCCCATCCTCACGGAACGGGCGGTGACCCGCCTGAACGACTCCCCCCAAGGCATCGTGCCCAGCAGCTTTGGCGAGGAGCCCACTCGATTGGAAGGCAGCAGCAGCGTTGTGCAGCGACCACTGCGCATCGTTGTTCCCGTGGCCAATCCTCAAAATGAAGCGGGCTTGCTATCGATGGCAGCCAGGCTTGTTCGAGGGTCTTCGGGTAGCAACGGATTGCTGTTGCCCCTGGCCATGGTTAATCCGAGCCTGGCGGAACTGCGAGGTGGAATCAATAGCGCCGTTGCAGCTGCCCGAGGTCGCCTCAGCGTTGCTGAGGCCATTGGAGACGACCTCGCTGTCCCCACGCGAACGCTCTTGCGCCTCGATGAAGACCTCCCAGGTGGCATGAGCCGAACCGCCATGGAACAAGCGGCTGATCTCTTGCTTCTCGGAGCAGGGAGACCGGATCAGCTGCGTGCCTGGCTGCTTGGCGACATGGTGGATGGTGTCTGCCGAACCGCCCACTGCCCTGTGGTGGTGGTGAACCTCAGCAAACGACCCGAGCAATCGCTCAACCGAATTTTAGTTCCGATCAAAGATCTCTCCGCGAGTGCCAGGGAGCAGTTCGAGCTCGCCCTGCGTGTGCTGAACACCGCACCGGAGGAAGCCCGAACGCGCATCACCCTGCTCCATGTGCACGACCCGCGTTACAGCGGGAGTGATCGGCTATGGATGGAAGATCAACTCATCCGTTGGCGACCGACGGGGATTCCAGCCGAACGTTTCCACACGGTGATCGTGCGGGGCCCAGGGATTGATGGAGCGATTCATCGGCTCAGCCGAGAACATGATCTCGTCATCCTCCGGACCCAGCGTCGGCGCGTTGGCGGTCTGCCGATTCCAGGCAGTGACAGAACCAGCCAATTGATTAGCCAGCTCCCCTGTGCCGCAATGGTGATCAGCGATCCTCTGGTCTGATCACCACAACATTGGCTGACTGGCTCAAATCAGCAGGTTCAGAGAGGTCACGACCCGTCCGCAGAGATCACTGACCTTCTCCCAACGCTCCTCATTCACGCTGGTCGCCAAGGTGTATAACCGCCCCCTGTCGACCACAACCGTGGCGAGCTCATGACGGTCTCGATCAGGGAGATGAACGGCATATTCCAGGTCATAAAAGGTGTGTCCGTTCACGTCGCGTTCGTTGGCTTCGATGAGCTCGGCACTACGGCCACTGCCCTCGGTTGCGATGATTTCGCGACGAAGACGCTCACCAACCGCAACGGCACTCCCGAGGTCGTCGAGATCGTTGCTCTCATCAATATTGGAGATCACAAGGCTCACGGTCTCATCGCTGTGAATCAGATCGTGAAACACCACTTGAGGCCCGTTGCTGACTTGGACGCGGGTCCAACCGGTCGGGTACAGAAAGGCGTAGCGGCCGTCGGGGCTTTGGAAACTCTGCAAACCAGCGGTCGGTCCCGCTGCACAAGCACCGAGAGAAAACACCAATACGACGCAGGCCAAAAGACGGGCAAGCGATCGGAAGGGTTGCATCGAAGCCACAGCGATTGGTGGCATTCTGCCTAGAGTCGAGCACTGATCGGCGGCAGACCCCTGAGCGGATTCACCCGACCGTTGGCGAGACTGATTGATCAGTTCGAACGCTTACCTGGTATTGGTCCGCGCACAGCCCAGCGCCTGGCCCTCCATCTGCTCAATCAACCGGAAGAGCAAATACATCAGTTCGCCGACGCATTGTTGGCAGCTCGAACGAAAGTTGGCCAGTGCCAAAGCTGCTTTCACCTCAGCGCAGAACCGCTCTGCGAGATCTGCAGAAATCCAGAACGCAGCAATGGGTTGATTTGCGTGGTGGCCGACTCCAGGGATCTCCTCGCCCTGGAACGAACTCGGGAATTCAAAGGCCTGTACCACGTGCTGGGTGGATTGATTTCGCCGATGGATGGCGTCGGCCCTGAACTCCTCCAAATCACCACATTGGTGAAACGCCTGACAAAAGAGGAGATCACTGAAGTAATCCTGGCCCTTCCGCCGAGTGTGGAAGGCGACACCACCAGCCTCTACTTGGCGCGTCTGCTGAAACCGTTCTGTTCTGTCACCCGGATCGCCTACGGACTACCGGTCGGCAGCGAATTGGAATACGCCGATGAGATCACCCTGAGTCGTGCCCTTGAAGGACGGCGCCCCATGGACGAATGAGCCAAAAAGTTCAGAATCTGAATAGTCCCAGTAGCCCATGAGTCAGTACAGCGGTATTGCTCCCACCGAACGACTCCCCGAGTGGTTGCGCCGACCGATCGGCAATGCCTCGGATCTCGAGGCTGTGCAGGGTTTGGTCAAGCGCAACCGTCTTCACACCATCTGCGAAGAAGGGCGTTGCCCCAATCGGGGCGAGTGCTACGCCGCTGGCACGGCAACCTTTCTGCTGGGTGGCTCCATCTGCACGCGCAGCTGTGCGTTCTGCCAGGTCGAGAAGGGCATGGCCCCCATGGCAGTGGATTCCGCCGAAGCGGAACGCGTCGCCGATGCCGTTGAGGCCATGAAGCTGCGTTATGTGGTGCTAACGGCCGTTGCCCGAGATGATTTGGCTGACCATGGGGCGTCGTTGTTCACAACGACCATGGAGGCGATCCGAGCCCGCAATCCGTTGATCGCGATTGAAGTGTTAACTCCAGATTTCTGGGGCGGGCACCCTGAGTTCGAGCGAGCTGTTGCTGCCCAACGAACTCGCCTGCACACCGTTCTCGCTGCTGAGCCCGTCTGCTTTAACCACAACCTCGAAACGGTGAAAAGGCTTCAAGGAAAGGTGCGCCGTGGGGCCACTTACACACGTTCCCTCGGGCTCTTAGCCGCAGCACGAGAGCACAAGCCTGGAATTCCAACCAAATCCGGATTAATGCTCGGACTGGGTGAAAACCGAGAGGAGATTATCGCCACCATGCACGACCTGCGAGCCGTCGACTGTCAACGACTCACCCTCGGGCAATATCTGCGCCCCTCACTCGCCCACATTCCGGTGGCTCGCTACTGGACACCCGACGAATTCGACGAACTCGGCAGCATTGCCTCTGATCTGGGATTTCAACAGGTTCGAAGCGGTCCACTTGTTCGCAGCAGCTATCACGCTGCTGACTGAGTCCAGCCGCGCAGACTGCGTTCCAGCACCTGATCCACATCTCCGCGCATCAGAGCACCCGCTCCACCCCAGACCAACCGCAGGGGCAGATCCCACACAGCAGCGTCGACACGACGCACATTGGAAAATCCTCTCTGCTGGAAGTACCGCACAAGGCGCCGGTGTTGCCGTTCATCGTCATCAATGGCCAGCAAACGCGCCGAGCGACAAGGGGTCGCCTCAATGGCCCAAGCCATGGTGGCTGCCCAGATCAGGTCGCCCGTTCCCGCAGTGGCCGCAGGAAGAACACGCATGGTGTCCAGCTGCAAGCCTCGTTCCGCGGGATAAGCCCAACCCTTCATTTCTCCTTGAAGCAACAAACGACCGTGATCGCCACTGCGACCGACCACAACCCGCAAGCTGAACAAGCCGAGCGGTCGTCCAACTTTCAGCCGCAAGATCAGACCACGCTGCTGAGCTTCAGCCTCCAGTCGCTCCAGCATCAATCAATGAATCCCAACAAAATAAAGCTGACGTTAAAACGACAGCGCAATGGCGTCTTGCCCATAACAATGACGCTGCAATAGACGACCGCCGGCAGAGATGTCCAATCGATTGAATTATCTCTATTTGATGAATAAGGCCAGCGAAGCCAATGATCGGCAGACCTATGACTTCTATCTGCAGCAGGCCAACCAAGAGAAGATCAAAGAGATTTCAAAGCGCTCTCTCCGATCCGATTGCAGCCTGAAACAAAGCGCGAGCTAGCAACCCCCATAACGCCCCAACGAGAGATAGCTCAAACAAACTTAACAACGTGTTGATACGCAAATAAGAAGAAAAAGCAATGGCGCTCGGCAGGTCACCAAGGCCACGGTGGATGAGCACCACAGCGGGTCATGTCCAACACAGCCAATGGGCGAGTCCCATACACCGTTCGGCATCGCACATCGGACGGCGACAAGCTCGAATCATGTTTCTACGCCTGCGATGCATTCGAAGCACGGATGCTCGCGATGGAATTCAATGAGTACATCAAGAAACATCCAAACTGCATCGATTCAATTTTAAAAATCAGCGCCTGATCAACCAATCAGGTTCATGCCCAAAAACCCCTTGCCCTGACCCCATCCTTGTTTGTCTTTAAGGAATGTAAGGGCGAGCTCAAAATCCATTAACCCCTCTTGCTCTAAACGATCACGGGGAATAGGTGATTCGGTCGTCTGCTGATAACGCTCAAGAATCAGGTCCCGGTTTTGATCCAAAAACTGAACCAACTCCGTCAAAACAAATTGTCTCCAGGCATCACTCGATCCACGATCCGCTGCATTCGACATCTCAACGCCTGAGCTCAGAATCAGACCTTATAAGGGTCGAGGTGGATATCCACAACGGCCGAGACGGGCAAAGGTCCGTAGAGATGGGGAAAAAACAAGCCAGTCGGAATCGAATCCGCGCGTAATGGTGAGTTCAAACGCAAAGGATCGATCTCTAGCAAACGAATCGAACCAGCATCGGCGTAAAAACGTTCAAAGGTGTCAACCACCTGATCACGCCAGGACAAATGGATAAACCCCACTTGCGCGAGGTTCAGCCCCCTTGTTGACACGGAGTAGAAACCTGATGCTTGCGCCTTGAGCCAATCCTGCTCAAGCGCCAGGTGAAACAACGGTTGATCCAGCGGCACAGATTGGGCGTCCGCAGGAAAGAGTTTGGGAGCATCCCCCGGCTGCCAGGGGTCAAATCGCGACATCAAGCGATCAAAGGCAGGCCCCTCGATCAACCGGTTCAACCAGATCCGGAGCGACTCCAAATCAGGATCGGCATCAAAGGCTTGAGGGTCAGCAATCCGCCACTGGCGAACAAAAGGCCACAACGCAGCATCAGCGAGAGACAAGCGATCACCCAGCAACCATCCCTGCTGCGCAATCAGCTCATTCCATCTCTTCAAAATGCAAAGACCTGCCTCACGATGCTCATCAGCACTGCAATCGGGATAGCGATCGCTGTATTTAAAACGGTCGAGATGGTGTTTCAGTGGACCATCATTTTCAGCGATTAAATCAGTCGCATCGCCCGCCGTTAACCAATTCTGTGGGTCTGCCTGAGTGAGCGCCCAATGCATCACATCAAGGCTTTCATCAATCACTCGGCCATCCGCACAAACCAGTACAGGCACCGTGCCCTTCGCCGACGCTTCAAGCATGGATTGGGGCTTGTGTTTGAGCTGAATCTCTCGCAACTCCACGAGCACACCGGATGCCAACAATGCGCCCCGCGCCCGCATGGCATAGGGGCAACGGCGAAAGCTGTACAGCACAGGGCGTGAGTTGGTCATGTCCTGCATCTGCTGAAACAACAGTTAACTCAATTGCTGCCGATCCATCTGGCGTTGGCGCATCGCAAAGCGATCACGATCAGCATCCGTGAAGCGATCCACGCAGTGCACGCACTGCACCCCTTTGATGTAGCTCGGTAGTGCGCGCTGCTGAGGTGACACCGGCAAACCGCAGGCATGGCAGAGGCGGTGCTCACCGGGTTCCAGTCGATGATTCAAGGCCACCCGCTGATCGAACACAAAGCATTCGCCCTGCCAACGGCTTTGCTCTTCCGGCACCTGCTCCAGGTACTTGAGAATCCCCCCGCGCAGATGATGCACTTCGCCGAAGCCTTCTTGCTGTAGGTAACTGCTGGCCTTTTCACAACGAATCCCGCCGGTGCAAAACATCGCGATGCGCTTGCTGCCTTGCTGCTCAAGCATCGGCCGCAAGGTCTGCTCCGCCCACTGCGGAAATTCACGGAAACTATCGGTGCCCGGGTCGATGGCGCCAGCAAAGGTTCCAATGCTGGTTTCATAGCTGTTTCGGGTATCGATCACCAGCGTGTCGGGATCATCCACCAGAGCATTCCAATCATCTGGTTCGACGTACCTCCCCACGCTGGCGCTGGGATCCACGCTGCCCATGCCGATGGTCACAATCTCCTTCTTGCGACGGGCCTTAAACCGACGGAACACCGGTTGATGGGCCCAGCTGCGCTTCACTTCAAGCCGCGCGTAGTGATGGTCGCCGAGATCCAAGGATCCCCGCAAGTGCTGCAGCACGGCATCAACACCGGCCTCGGGCCCGCTAATCGTGCCGTTGACGCCCTCTGGGGCAACTAGCACCGAGCCAAGAACACCACCCTCCCTGGCCAGGGTTGGCAATGCGTCCAACAACGCCTCCCGGCGCATGTCATTCAGCGATGTGAAGGCGTAAAACGCCGCCACCAAGAGCCGGCTCATGCCGCTGCCTCGCACTCCTGCCAATTGGCGGTTACTCCGGCATCCGCCAGCAGCTGACGATCCGCTTCTACATCCGGGTTCCCGGTGGTCAGTAGAACATCCCCGTAGAAAATCGAATCAGCGCCTGCCTGCAGGCAAAGAATCTGAGCTTCGCGGCTCATCGATTCCCGTCCAGCACTGAGCCGCACGCGGGCATTGGGCATGAGAATTCGCGCTGCGGCCACCATCCGCACCAGCTCTAAGGGTTCAAAGGGAGCCTGATCCTCCAGGGGGGTTCCGCCGACAGCCACCAGTCCATTGACCGGAACGCTCTCAGGATGGGGATTCATGCTGGCCAGCACCTGCAACATCGAGGCCCGGTCCCGCAGGGTTTCGCCCATGCCGATAATCCCGCCACAGCAAAGGGTGACGCCGGCATTCCGGACCCGCTGCAACGTTTCCAAACGCTCCTGATAAGTGCGCGTGGAAATAATCCGGTCGTAGTGCTCCGGGCTGGTATCGAGATTGTGGTTGTAAGCCGTCAGCCCAGCATCAGCCAGCCGTGCGGCCTGTTGATCGGTGAGCATCCCGGCGGTCACGCAGGCTTCCATGCCCATGCCGCGCACTCCACGCACCATGTCGAGCATCGCTTCGAAGGGGGCACCATCGCGAATCTCTCTCCAAGCCCAACCCATGCAGAAGCGATCCGCACCAGCTTCTTTGGCTGCCCGGGCTCGCTGAAGCACTGGCTCCACCTGCATCTGCGCCTCAAAGGCCGAGACGTCACTGCTGTTGTGAATCGACTGCGAGCAATAGGCACAATCTTCTTCGCAGCCGCCGGTTTTCACACTCAACAGTGAGGCCAACTGCACCCGGTAACCAGGGTTGGCTTCACGATGCACGGTCTGGGCCTGCCAGAGCAAATCCATCAACGGC
Source organism: Synechococcus sp. ARS1019 (assembly GCA_002690325.1). Lineage (GTDB taxonomy): Bacteria > Cyanobacteriota > Cyanobacteriia > PCC-6307 > Cyanobiaceae > Parasynechococcus. The sequence goes on along the minus strand of NZED01000032.1, from coordinate 34,682 downwards.
AACTCCAGCAGAGCCTGGATCTCTTCCGTCGTCCAGTCGTGGCGGATGCTCACACTCATGATTTGATCGGTTCAAGACCGCCGAAACGACGGTTACGGCTCTGAAAATCGAGCAAAGCCTGGGTTAATGCCTGTGCATCAAAGTCAGGCCAGTGCACATCAGTGATGTGAATTTCGGCATAAGCAAGCTGCCAAAGAAGGAAGTTACTGATGCGTTGCTCACCACTGGTTCGAATCAAAAGGTCGGGATCCTCCATGCCAGCCGTGAACAACTCCGCAGCTAGGTGATTTTCATCGATGGATTGCGGACTGAGCTCTCCGCGTACAGCACGCTCCGCCAGTCGCTGCGCTGCCCGAACCAGTTCGCGACGACCGCCGTAGTTGGTGCACACATTGAATTGAATGCCTTGATTCTCTGACGTGCGCTCCATCGCATCAGTGATGAGCGCCTGCAAGCCATCTGGCAATCCATCCAGATCTCCCAAAAAACGGATTCGGACCCGTTCCTTCTCCAGGCTTTTGAGCTCACTTTTCAACACTCGCTCGAACAGCGTCATCAAAAAACTGACCTCATCCCCAGGTCGAGACCAGTTTTCCGTCGAAAAGGCATAGGCCGTTAAAGCCTGGATACCCCAGTCACTGCACAGACGCAGAGTTGTCTTGAGTGCTTCGACACCCGCACGATGCCCCATCACCCGGGGCAAACCACGTGATTTAGCCCAACGACCATTGCCATCCATGATCACCGCGACGTGGGCAGGCAGACGAGATTGATCCAGCGCTTCTGGACGGGGAGCGCGCGTCTGGGTGTCAGTGCTGGTGGCCGGTAGACGGCTCAAGACAGCGACTCGGCAGAAGGATTGCCTACGCTACGCCGCCCTGGGGGCAGGGCATCAACGCCGCTGATTAGCTCCGTCAGCAGTTCTTGAAGGCGACTACTGGTAATGGGACGTTCAAGACGACCTTGATTGGCGAGAGACAAGGTTCCGGTCTCCTCTGAGACAACAATGCAAATGCAGCGGTCAAAGCGTTCAGTAATCCCCAGTGCTGCAAGGTGACGGGTCCCATATCGACTCACTGCTCGACGCGAGAGAGGAAGGATGACGCCAGCTGATTCAATGCGATTTCCACGCACCAGGACAGCACCGTCGTGCAGCGGCGTATCAGCAGCGAACAGATTCAGCAGGAGTTCACGGCTCATCTGCGCACCGATGACGACACCAGGGTTGAGAAAATCTTCAGGCCGTAGGTCGCTGCCGATGTCCACCACAATCAAGGCACCTCGGCGTTGCTGAGACAAGCGCCCAGCCGCTTCAGTGATCGAACCCACAGTTCCTGCAGCTGCTTTGAATTCGTTTTGGGATTTACCGAGCAGCACAGCCAGACGCAATGTGCCCAGCAGCTCCATCAACCGCCGCAACTCTCCTTGCCAAAGAATGGCGAGGGACAACGAGCAGGCCAGCACCAGTGCATCGACCAGCTTTGATGTGAGCGGAAGGTTGGCGTATCTCTGAACGAACCAACCCAGAGCGACAAGGAACAGATACCCACGCAACAACCAGAGGGTGCGCTGTTCCTTGACGCGAAAAAAGAGCAAAAAGCCGATCGCAGAAGCAAACAGAACGTCCAAGATTTGGCGAGACAGCTCTGCCTCCAAGACGTTCACTCGGCTCTACGACCTCTCTGGACTCAACGTAACGTCCGGAAGCGCTCAGGCAGGACGTCGTAGCGCAGCAGATCATCCGGCTGCTCACGTTTTTGAACCAGCTCGGCCTGACCGCCATGGACAAGCACAGCAGCAGGTCGAGGAATGCGGTTGTAGTTCGAACTCATCGATGCGTTGTAAGCACCGGTCGCAAACACAGCGACAACATCTCCGCTGGTGGTGGTTGGCAGCGGTAAGTCTTTGAGTAGGACATCACCGGATTCACAATGCTTGCCGACAAGGTTGACCGTCTCTTCGGCAGCCGCTAGCGGACGATCTGCCAGACAGGTGGTGTAAAGGGACTGATAGGTAATGGGTCGGGGGTTGTCACTCATGCCGCCATCGACAGCGACATAGGTGCGAACACCAGGGATCGTCTTACGCGAGCCAACGGAATACAAGGTGACGCCAGCGGGAGCAACCAGGGAGCGACCCGGCTCACACAACAAACGCGGCAGCTCGAGATCTCGCTGACGGCAAGCGTTCGCAACGGCCTCCGCGACAACCTGAACCCAAGCATCAATCGATGGTGGATCGTCAGATTCGACATAACGAATGCCCAATCCACCGCCGACATTGAGATCCGTCACCGGGTGACCCAGCCCGCGGGCGAGTTTGAGCGCTTCTGCCATCACCCCAGCGAGATCACGGTGAGGCTCCAGCTCAAAAATCTGCGAGCCGATGTGAGCATGCAGACCGGTCAACACTCCCCAGGGCTGACCAACCAAATTGGTCAAGACCGACTCAAGTTGATCTGGGTCGAAGCCAAATTTGCTGTCGAGATGGCCGGTTCGGATGTACTCATGCGTATGGCATTCGATTCCGGGGGTAAACCGGAGCATCAACTTCGCTGGATCCGATCCAGCGGGAATCAGAGCCGCAAGTCGATCGAGATCGTGCTGGTTATCCACAACGATGGTCACGTTGTTGCGATAAGCGATCAGCAACTCGTCATCAGACTTGTTATTTCCATGCAAAACAATCCGATCTCCCGGCATCCCGCCCTGCAGCGCTGTGAGCAGCTCACCGGCAGAAACGGCATCCAAACCCAGACCTTCGGAAGCCACCAAGCCACTCATCATCAATGAGCTATTGGCCTTTGATGCGTAGATCGGTAAGGACGAACCGGGGTAGTGCTTCTCGAGGGCCTGCTTGTAAGCCCGACAGGCTGAGCGCAGGCTCTCCTCATCAAGAACGTATAAAGGCGTGCCATAACGCTGTGCCAGGTCACTGAGACGACAGCCTCCAACCACCAGACGGTCTTGGTCATCCAATTCAGTGGTAATCGGAGCCAGGTTTCGGTTAGGGCTATTCGGATCGCGCTTGGATTCGTAAGGCCGCAGGCTTGACAAGGTCTGAGTCACGAAGAGGCCGATATCGACCAGCAATGTAGGTATTGATCCCCTGCACAGTCTCCATGTGGTGATCGAGCTCAACCTCAGCTGGCTGGATGCATGCCTCGTTCTCGATGATCGAGCCCTCGATGGGCTTTGGACGAGAGAGCAATGGAGCCGTGAACTTTCGGACCCTCGTCGGCTCTGCATCGGGCTAACCAACGATTCCGCCGGGCTTCTGGCAATCGCCTGTGGCTGGCTTGTGGTGGATGAACTGCACATCACGGCCGTAGCGACCGATCCAGACCACCGTCGACAGGGTCATGCCAAATCCGTGCTGGGTGCTCTGTTGCAACGAGCACGACAGGAGAATGCCAGTCACGCGACCCTCGACGTGGCAGCAGGAAATACATCCGCCCTAGCTTTGTACAACCTGTTGGGTTTCCGCACCGCAGGTCGCCGCGAAGGGTATTACCGAGATGGTCGCGACGCCCTAATCCAGTGGCTGAGGCTCCATCCACCCCTTCAATCATCTAACAATTAAGCCGGTTCGGTTTACCGGCCAATAAAACAATTAGCCGGAGAATTAACGGCGTTCATTAACAACTTCGATCGGCCTGAAGGCAGTCTGCAACTGGGAAGTCATTGAACCGAGAGGAACTTCACATTGCCCCCTCAACCCTGATAGCTTGTAGTCACATTGCATCGGCCTCAACGATGTTCGAGCGTTTTACAGAGAAGGCCATCAAGGTGATCATGCTGGCCCAGGAAGAGGCGAGACGCCTGGGGCACAACTTTGTCGGAACTGAACAGATCCTTTTGGGTCTGATCGGCGAGGGCACCGGCGTCGCAGCCAAAGTCCTGAAATCGATGGGCGTCAATCTCAAGGACGCTCGGGTAGAGGTTGAGAAAATCATCGGACGTGGCTCTGGTTTCGTAGCGGTTGAAATTCCTTTCACACCAAGAGCCAAACGCGTGTTGGAGCTTTCCCTTGAGGAAGCACGCCAACTCGGACACAACTACATCGGTACCGAGCACCTTCTGCTGGGTCTGATTCGAGAAGGGGAAGGCGTCGCCGCTCGGGTTCTTGAGAACCTCGGCGTTGACCTGGCCAAAGTGCGCACACAAGTGATTCGCATGCTTGGCGAAACCGCTGAAGTCACCGCAGGTGGCGGTGGCGGAAGTAAGGGTTCAACCAAAACTCCAACGCTGGATGAGTTCGGCAGCAATCTCACTCAGTTAGCCACAGAGGCGAAATTGGACCCTGTGGTCGGACGTCACAACGAGATTGATCGTGTGATCCAGATCCTTGGTCGTAGAACCAAAAACAATCCCGTACTGATTGGCGAACCCGGTGTTGGCAAAACTGCCATCGCCGAAGGCCTGGCTCAACGGATTCAGCAGGGCGACATTCCTGACATTCTCGAAGACAAGCGCGTTCTCACCCTCGACATCGGCCTGTTGGTCGCTGGAACGAAGTATCGCGGTGAATTTGAGGAGCGCCTTAAAAAGATCATGGAGGAGATCAAGGCGGCTGGAAATGTCATCCTCGTCATCGACGAGGTCCACACCTTGATCGGCGCCGGCGCTGCTGAAGGGGCGATTGACGCAGCCAACATCCTTAAGCCAGCTCTTGCTCGGGGTGAATTGCAGTGCATTGGCGCCACAACACTGGACGAATACCGAAAACACATCGAACGGGATGCCGCTTTGGAACGCCGGTTCCAGCCCGTCACGGTCGGGGAGCCCTCGATCGATGACACCATCGAGATCCTGCGGGGTCTGCGTGAGCGCTACGAGCAGCATCACCGTCTGAAGATCACCGACGAGGCCTTGGTCGCCGCGGCCACCTTGGGGGATCGCTACATCTCCGACCGTTTCTTACCCGACAAGGCCATCGACCTCATCGACGAGGCCGGCAGCCGCGTTCGTTTGTTGAACTCCAAGCTCCCTCCTGCAGCCAAAGACGTTGACAAGGAATTGAGGGCTGTTCAGAAAGACAAAGAGGAAGCCGTTCGGGAACAGGACTTCACCAAAGCTGGTGAACTGCGGGAGAAGGAAGTGGAGCTGCGCGAGCAGATTCGCAGCCTCCTGCAAAACGCCCGCGGAGAAGCAGCGACGACCGGAGAAAACGCTCAGGCTGAACCCGAAGCGTCCGCTGAGGCCTCCACCGAAGCAGCGTCGACTGTGACCGCTCCTTCCGCCACGACTGCTGAAGCCAGCAGCCCCGTTGTGGATGAAGAAGACATTGCCCAGATCGTTGCCTCTTGGACCGGCGTCCCTGTCCAGAAGCTCACAGAAAGTGAGTCCGTCAAGCTGCTGAACATGGAGGAGACCCTCCACCAGCGTCTGATTGGTCAGGACGAAGCCGTGAAGGCTGTCTCAAAAGCCATTCGTCGGGCCCGGGTTGGTCTCAAAAATCCAAACCGACCAATTGCAAGCTTCATTTTCTCAGGACCCACCGGAGTCGGCAAAACCGAGCTCACCAAAGCTCTAGCGACGTACTTCTTTGGTAGCGAAGAGGCCATGATCCGTCTGGACATGTCCGAATTCATGGAGCGCCACACGGTCAGCAAACTGATCGGTTCGCCTCCGGGTTATGTCGGCTTCAACGAGGGAGGTCAGCTCACTGAAGCTGTACGACGCCGTCCTTACACAGTTGTGCTCTTTGATGAAATTGAAAAAGCACACCCCGATGTGTTCAACCTTCTGCTGCAACTGCTTGAAGACGGGCGACTGACCGACTCCAAAGGTAGAACCGTTGATTTCAAAAACACCTTGGTCATTATGACCTCCAATATCGGTTCCAAAGTGATCGAGAAAGGCGGCGGTGGCCTTGGTTTTGAATTCTCCGGGGAAAGTGAAGAGGAAAGTCAGTACACCCGCATTCGTTCCCTCGTGAATGAGGAACTGAAGCAGTACTTCCGTCCTGAATTCCTCAACCGTCTCGACGAAATCATCGTGTTCCGCCAATTGAACCGCGATGAGGTCAAGTTGATCGCCGACATCATGTTGAAGGAGGTGTTTGGACGGATGGCCGAAAAGGGCATCACCCTCACCGTTTCCGAAGCGTTCAAAGAGCGTTTGGTTGAGGAGGGCTATAACCCCGCCTATGGAGCCAGACCACTGCGTCGAGCTGTCATGCGCCTGCTGGAAGATTCACTGGCTGAGGAAGTTCTCTCCGGCAGGATCAAAGACGGTGACCACGCTGAAGTGGATGTCGACGACAACAAAAAGGTCGTCGTTCGCCATCAAGGTCAAGCTGGAACAACAGCACCACAATTGGCGACCGCCGGTCTTTGATGGGATCTCCCCTGTCCACCCATTCCATTGCCCCCGCAGTTGTTTTGCGGGGGGATGGAGCCTGGGACGAAGCTCAGCCTCAGATCGCTTCTCTTGGCCAAAAACCAGCTGTATTGGGTCGAAGTGCTGCGACCCGGCAACTCCGTGCTCAACTTCAGGCCGACCTGTCCAGGGGAGGCCTTCTTCCTTTAGGGATCGAGCTCAAACACGATTGCTGCGAAGACGATCTTCAGCGACTTGCTGATGAAGTCACCGCCAATGGCAGCGATTCCATCGTTGCTGCAGGAGGAGGCAAAGTTCTTGATGCAGGAAAACTATTGGCCGACCGGCTCGGGTTGCCATGCATCACCGTTCCGTTGAGTGCGGCCACCTGTGCTGGTTGGACGGCGTTGTCGAATATTTATTCCGCCGATGGCGCTTTTCAAGGCGATGTAGCCCTCGCACGCTGCCCCGATCTACTGGTCTTCGACCATGGCCTGATTCGCCAGGCTCCCCAGAGGACACTCGCTAGCGGCATCGCTGATGCTTTAGCGAAGTGGTACGAAGCATCCGTCAGCAGTCGAGACAGCTCAGACGGAATGGTTCAGCAAGCTGTGCAGATGGCCCGTGTTTTACGCGATCAGTTGCTGCTCGACAGCCGAGAAGCATTTCAAGATCCCAGCAGCGATGCGTGGTGCCGGGTTGCCGAAGCCTGTGGTCTAACCGCAGGCGTGATGGGTGGCCTCGGTGGAGCCCGCTGCAGAACCGTCGCAGCCCATGCAGTTCACAACGGTCTGACACAACTTGAAGCTTGCCATGGAGTCCTTCATGGCGAAAAAGTTGGATTCGGCATCCTGGTTCAACTCCGCCTCGAAGAACGATTAGGGGGCAATCGTCTTGCCGGGCAAGCCCATCGCCAGCTCTTACCGTTCCTTCGCGAGCTGGATCTACCGGTCACGCTGGATGATCTCGGGTTGGCCTCCGCAAGCCTGAGCGACCTTCAACGGGTGTGCGCCTTTGCCTGTCGTGATGGTTCTGATTTGCATCATCTCCCCTTCGATGTCACCGCCGGAGCACTCCTCGAAGCTCTCGTTGGTGCTGGTGAAGTGATTCCAGCAACGTCAAACCGACCTTGAAAGAACTGCTTGACGGCCTGCTTTCAGACATCCTGGATCCTCAGGCTCGGAGCTTGGCCAACTCCGTGCAGTGGCTGCATCTCAAAGGATTGAACGTTGATCAGCCCTTCCCGATTGCAATGTTGGGTCAGGGCCCGCCTCTGGTTCTGTTGCATGGGTTTGACAGCAGTTTTCTGGAATTCCGGCGACTGACCCCTCTTCTCAGCGACCACTTCCGCTTGATCATCCCGGACCTGTTTGGGTTTGGATTTTCACCACGACCTGCTGGGGTGTCCTACGGACCTATAGCGATCTTGGATCACCTTGATGCCGTCCTAGAGACCCTCGATTCGCAGGAGCCGGTTGGCGTCATTGGTGCCTCCATGGGAGGGGCCGTTGCTGTCGAACTGGCGAGACGTTCACAGTCCCGCGTTCGTGCCCTCATGCTGCTGGCTCCTGCTGGACTCACCGGTCGATCCATGCCGCTTCCGCCCGTATTGGACCGTTTAGGTGTGTGGTTCTTGTCACGCCCTGGGGTGCGCAAAGGTCTGTGCAAACAAGCCTTTGCCGACCCCAAGGCCAGCGTCGGACCAGCAGAAGAACAGATCGCATCCCTGCATTTGCAATGTCCCGGCTGGGCCGATGCCCTCGCCGCCTTTGCCAGAACCGGTGGCTTTGGCGGCAGTGGACATCCTCTTCCGGACCAACCTCTTCACGCGATGTGGGGAGCCAACGACCGCATCCTTCAGCCAAGGCTCAAAGAGCAAGCCGCCAAGCTGCTCGTCAATCCAGTGGAAACACTCGAATCCTGCGGCCATCTCCCTCACTTAGACCAACCTGAACAGGTGGCCCAACGTTGTCTGACCCTTCTGGCCCCATGAGTGATCCACTGCTCAAACTCATCAGCGGCGGACTCAAACTCTGGCTGCGCAGCCGTTGTGAAGAGATCAGCGGCCTTGAGATCGAACTGCAGGGCACCGGTCTTGGACTGCTCTCTGGACGGTTGGCTGGTGTGCATCTGACCGCAAAGGATGTTCGTTTTCAGGGTCTTCCTTTGCACCATGTCGAGCTGCACAGCGAAGCCATCGTTGTGGATCTTCAAGTGCTCAAGCCCGGCCGGATGCTGGCGCTCCAACATCCCTTCAAAGTGTCGGGTTCGGTCACGTTCCTGGGAGTGGCGCTCAATCAAGCCCTTCTCGTACCTCCCTGGAATTGGCTGGGGGACTGGCTCGCTGAACAACTGATAGGCGTTACACCCTTGGGTGGCTTGCGGATTAAAGGCAACACCCTGGAGCTCTGTGCACCGATTTCGGGAACACAAACTCCCTTACAGCGTCATTTTCAATTGGCCGCCTCTGAAGGCACGGTGGTCTTTCAATCCGAAGACGAGCAAGAACTTTCCACAGCTCTTCCCATGGACGACAACATCACAGTTGAGGAAGCGACGCTCTCCGCTGGACGACTCGTTCTTCTTGGGCACGCTCAGGTCACACCTGAGTGACCCATCTCTGCGGTGATCAAGGGGTCGAAAACAACGGAAGAACCAAGGCAACGAGGTAATAGATCACGGCGGGGGTGAACAGATAGCTGTCGATCCGATCGAGGATCCCGCCATGACCCGGCAGCACATCTCCCGAATCCTTCACACCAGCATCTCGCTTCATCATCGATTCCGTCAGGTCTCCGACGAGAGCGATCAACGCCACCAGTGCACCGATCAAGAGTCCGGGCAAACCGAATCCAGGCCAACCCAGTAGAAGGGCACTCAACAAACCCACCAGCATGGAGGCCACAACTCCTCCGATCGCTCCTTCCAAGGTTTTTCCTGGTGAGATCGGCGACAAAGGACGACGGCCAATGCGTCGTCCCACAGCCCAAGAACCGATATCACTCGCCACAATCATCAGACAAGCTGACAGTGTGAGCGCGAGTCCGCTGGTGAGCCACGCCCACTCCGGCGGTAAGGCCGACAACGAAGGCGCGAGCTGAGGAGCATCCAAGTTGCGCAGTTGCAACCAATGGCTGGGCAGAAAACCCAGATAAAACAGGCCGAAAATGGACGCAGCAATGTCAGCGATGGATCCGGTGAGCGGTTGAAGCAACAACCAGCCACAAATCGAGGCGCCAGCCAAAGGCAGCACGGCTGCAGACATCACAGCGGGTAAACCACCGTGTACACCCCATTGGGTGGAGAGCAACAACAACTGACAGGCCACCAACGTGGTCTTCGTCGCGGGTCTGATGCCCTTGAACTGAGCCATCCGGAAAAACTCCAGCAGCCCCAGATGGACGATCACACCCACAGCAACGGTGAACCACCAGCCACCGAGGCCGACGACAACCAACCCAAAACCACCGGCCGCCAAACCACTGACGACACGAGTTCTCAACGATCCGGACCGTCGATTCCGATCAGCAGGGGTCGTGGAGAGAGCCTCGCCGATCACCATTCACCGGATTGAGGTCCCAATGACCAATCACTGCAGACTATCAATTGCTTGAATCCAAAATTTCCAGCGCCACCGGCACTTCACCGGCCAGCGTCATCTCCAACGCTGTAGCCGCGCCATGGGCCAGATCGATCATCCGATGACGTCGAAAAGGTCCACGATCGTTGATCCGCACCACCACAGACTTGCCGTTATCCAAGTTCGTGACCCTCACGCGGGTACCAAACGGAAGCGTGCGATGGGCAGCGGTCAACGTCCCTGGCCGAAAGGTTTCCCCACTGGCCGTCCGGCGACCGTAAAAACCGGGTCCATACCAACTGGCAGCACCGTGGATCTGAGGCTTCAACACAGCGAGTTGTCGGGCTGGTGCTGCTGGAGGAGTCAGAACAGGCAACGGCAGATCAGTGCCCTGCTCGACCAGAAACTCCTCCGCAGATGGACTCGCCAGCGCTGGTTCAACCCAACCCAGCAGCAACAACACAACCAAGCCCATATCCATTGATCAGCGCTCATCCCGCATTGAACCGCTGGTATCAACCAAACGCACACCATGTGGACATTGCTCACCCCAAAACAACCGCTGGCGTTGCAGCCACGCCAATCGAGGTTGATCCAAGCGCTCTCCAGGAATGAGCAAGGGAATCCCCGGTGGATAGGGACAAACAAGCTCAGCACTGATCGCACCGTTGGCCTCCGCCAACGGAACCCTCACTGATGGAGCACGCCAGGCCTTGGATAGAGCCATCTCCGGGCAAGCCACGAGCGGCAACGGCGGGGGCTCAAACGTGGGGAACGCATCTCGACCTGGATGGGCCGCCATGAGTTGGCTCCACATGCGAGCAAACGCACGAGCCAAGCCACGGTGACGCACCAAACCGAGGCAAAAGGTGAGCGTGGCTGGTTCGGGGAGCTCAGCCAACCAACCACGGGGCAGCAACCAGGCATCAGCTTCAAGCCCACTGACGCCCTGCGCAGCCGTGTTGAGGACCAACCGCAATGGATCCTGGGTCGGCAGCAATGGCACACCCTGCTCCCGCAACTCTGAGGCCAATGCTCTGGCCTCAAGCAATCGCCGTCTTAAACGATCGCGACCTCGCGATGAGCGCCACTCCCGTAGCGATGCTTCACAGGACGCCAACAACAGAGCACTGGGACTGGTGGTCTGCAGCCACCCCAAGGATCGTTGAACTTGATCAGGGTCAACACGATTGCCCTGGAGCCAGAGCACAGCGGTTTGGGCCAAGCCCGTGGAAGATTTCTGCAACGAGTGAACCACCAGATCCGCACCGGCGCTCAAGGCCGAAACAGGCAGCTGTTCATCAACGTCAACGGCGAAATGACTGCCATGGGCTTCATCCACAAGCACAGGCCATCCCTGTTGCTGCAGCAGTTGGACGAGAGGAACCAGATCACTGGCATACCCCTGGTAGGTGGGGTGCAGTAGCACCGCCGCGGCAATCGTTCGACCCGATGCAGCAGTGGCCTGAACAACCCTCTCCAACCAAAGACGATCTGGGGGAGCAGGCTGACCTCGATCGCTTTGAAACGGGAGGTCAAACAGCACCGGCGTGACATCACCAAGGACACAGGCCTGAATCAAGCTGCGGTGCACATTGCGTGGCATCAAAACCGCTTGCCCAGGGGCTGCAAGAGCCAGCAACGACGCCTGGAGCAAACCGGTCGCACCATTAACGCCGTACCAAGCGCGCCGCGCTCCCATGGCGTCAGCGGACCTCCGCTGACTCTCTGCCACAGCCCCCTCACTCTCCAACGGCCCACCAACCTGGGGAAGTTCTGGCAAATCCCAGATCCCAGCTCGTTGACGCAACAGGCGTCTCAAGTCAGCGGGCAACGCTCGGCCCCGTCCATGGGCCGGCAAAAAGAACGAACGGCCTAGGCGTTGACGAAGAACAGGAAGCAAAGCCATGGCTACCCGCGATTCTCCTTAAAGTCATGAACTTCAACGTCAGAGACAATGCGCTACAGCCCAGGGCGTGATCTGGTCTGGTTGCTGTTGCGACCATGGATTGCTCTGCCGCGGCTGATTCAAGTCCTCTGGAGCTTGATCGGTTTAGTGCTGGTGTTGCTGATTCGTGGCGGCAGCCCGAATCCAGAGGTTCAACAAAAGTTGGCCCGTCGCATCCTGACGACGCTGACCAATCTGGGGCCCTGCTTTATCAAAGTCGGGCAGGCGCTCTCAACACGACCAGACCTTGTTCGACGCGATTGGTTAGAGGAACTCACTCGTCTTCAGGACGATCTCCCGGCCTTCCCCCATGACGTTGCGCTCACACGCATCGAAACAGAATTGGGGGCCTCCGTGCAGGACTTGTTTGCGGAGTTTCCCTCTGCACCCATGGCGGCAGCCAGTTTGGGCCAGGTCTACAAGGCTCGGCTTGAAGGCAATGCCTGGGTGGCCGTCAAAGTGCAACGGCCGAACCTGGACTTCATCCTGCGGCGTGATCTTGTTTTGATCCGACTGTTGGGTGTAGTCAGTGCTCCACTGCTGCCGCTGAATCTGGGGTTTGGCCTTGGGGAAATTATCGATGAATTCGGCCGCAGCCTGTTCGAAGAAATTGATTACGAGCAAGAGGCACGTAACGCAGAGCGCTTTTCGACACTGTTTGCCGACAACCCAGCGGTTGTTGTTCCGAGGGTGGAACGCATGCTCAGCTCCAGACGTGTGTTGACCACAACGTGGATCGATGGAGCAAAGATGCGCGACAGCGCAGAACTGGAATCACTCAACCTGGATCCAGCAGCACTGATTCGCACCGGTGTGATTTGCGGTCTGCAGCAACTCCTTGAATTCGGCTATTTCCATGCCGATCCACACCCTGGCAACCTCTTTGCCCTCGAGGGTCGTAGTGGCGAGCTCGGTCGCGTCGGCTACGTCGACTTCGGGATGATGGATTCGATCAGCGACAGCGATCGACTGATCCTGACCGGTGCTGTCGTCCATCTGATCAATCGCGATTTCAATGCTCTCGCCCAAGATTTTCAAGATCTGGGCTTCCTCAGCCCAACGGCAGATCTATCCCTGATCACCCCAGCTCTTGAGGATGTGCTCGGAGGAAGTCTTGGTGATTCCGTTGGATCCTTCAACTTCAAAGCGATCACCGACCGCTTCTCCGAGTTGATGTTCGACTACCCCTTCCGCGTCCCGGCACGATTTGCCCTCATCATTCGTGCCGTTGTGAGTCAGGAAGGTTTGGCTCTGAGGCTCGATCCTGAATTCAGAATCATCGCCGTGGCCTATCCCTATGTTGCGCGACGCCTCCTAGCGGGAGACACCAGCGAAATGCGCGACAAACTGCTCGAAGTCATCTTTGACGACAACGGCCGACTGAGAACCGACCGGCTCGAGAACCTTCTCGATGTCATCGGTCAAGACCAGGCTGCTCCCACGGCAGCACTACTCCCAGTAGCAGGAGCTGGATTGCGCCTCCTGCTGAGTCGGGATGGGTCCGATCTGCGCAGCAGACTTCTGATGACATTGATTCGCGACGACCGTCTGCACGTTGATGACCTCAGAGCACTGTTGAGCCTTGTTGGTCGTCGTTTCGACCCGGCCCGTCTGGCCGGGGGCCTGTTGCAACGACTGAACCCACTGGCAGCTGCCTGAGTTTCTGTCCCGCTAGGGTCACGAGCCGTTGTTTGGATGCGTCGATGCCCGAGGACTTCAGCACCGACGAACTGCTATTTCAGCTCGCCTATTTCCCGCAGCCGCCATACCTGCTCGCAGGGATTGGTTTGGCAGTTGGCGTGCTCTGTGGGCTCACCTTCGGTCGACTCGTCCAAATCAAACTGGATGGTTGGAAGCAAGATCGCTTGCCCCTTCTCCCCTTGGGCAGTGTCGAGATCACGATGAGCTACGCCGGAACGATGATCGGAATCGTTCTGTTCATTGGATCCTGCCTCCAGGTCTTTGGCTTTGCCCCTGGCGCCGCTCTTCTGGTTGCGTTGGTCCTCTCTCTGCTCACTGGAGGAGCTTTATGGGCACAACTCGAGCGGCTGATGCAACAAGTTGAAAGCGGCAATTTCAAAGCCGTCGACTTCGACAACTTCGACGAATTTTTCTAGTTCTTTTCGGTCTTGTTCTCCAATCCTTGGGTGATCAGACTGCTGGCATCTCATCCGCAACTGTTGATGTGACCACGATCAGTTCCGCTGTCGCGACAGGTCGCCTCCTCATCGTTGAAGATGATGAGACGATCCGAGAAACAGTCGGGGACACACTGCGTTCAGAAGGGTTTGAAGTTCTCACCCATGGCAACGGTGCCGATGCACTTCGCCTGTTGAATGACCAGAGCACTGGTGAAATCGATCTCATCGTGCTCGATCTCATGCTCCCAGGGATGGGTGGCTTGGATCTTTGCCGTGAACTCCGTCGAACCAGTCATCAAACGCCAATTCTGGTGATCAGCGCTCGAGATAGCGAGACCGATCGAGTCGTTGGTTTGGAAGTTGGTGCCGATGACTATCTGGTGAAGCCATTCGGGCTCAAAGAGCTCGTGGCTCGATGCCGGGCTCTCCTGAGAAGGTCTCGACAAATGCCAGACCTGGATTTGCCTCAAACCATCCTTCACCACGAGAATTTGAGCCTGTTCGTGCGGGAATGCAGGGTCACCCGCAATGGTGTGGATCTCACCCTGTCGCCCAAGGAATACAAGATTCTCGAGCTGTTCATCCAAAACCCAAAGCAGGTGTGGAGCCGAGACCAGTTGTTGGAAAAGGTTTGGGGAATTGATTTTGTCGGCGATATGAAAACGGTTGACGTCCACATCCGTTGGCTCAGGGAAAAAATTGAAGAACACCCCTCAACGCCAAAATTGATCCGCACTGTGCGGGGCTTTGGTTATCGATTCGGCTGAATGTGGTGATCTTCTCTGCGTTGACAGGCCTGCTGCTTGGAGCCGCCATCACCAACTGGTGGCACAGACGTGCACATCTCAAAAGCCTGCGACGCAGCGAAACAACTGAGCTGCGCGAGAAAGGTCTCCACTCCCCTCAACTTCTGGCCTGGATTGATGCTGCCAACCAGGGATGGGTTGTTCTTGCTCCGGATTTGAGCATTGCTTATCTCAATGCACGGGCCGAGCGACTGCTGCAAATCTCCCAGAACCGACTGGTGCGTGGGATGCCCCTCGAAGACGTCCTATCGGTGCCGCAATTAAACGAAGCGATTATCACCACCCGTTATTCCCAGCGACAACAACGTTGTGAATGGGATCAGAACAGCACACCACTGGAGGGCCTGGTTCTTCCAGGCTCAGAGGAATGGTTACTGGTCTTACTGCAAAGCAGGCAGTCGCTCGAAGCCCAACAGCAGGAGCAAGAGCGGTGGGTCAGCGATGTCGCCCATGAGCTGAAAACACCCTTAACAGCACTGATGCTGGTGAGTGAACGGCTGGAAATGGCTGTCAGCGGGCAGCAAAAAGACATGGTGCTGGTGCAACGTCTCCAGCGAGAACTGCGTCGACTCCAACTGTTGGTGGAGGACCTTCTGGTGCTATCGCGGCTGGAAAACAGCCTGCCCCAAGATCAGGACAATTATTCAGTCCTCACCCTTGAGGAGCTTGTGGAGAGTGCCTGGAACAGCATTCGCCCTCTCGCCGAAGCCCGAGAGGTGGAACTGGACTTCGCGCAAACAGAATCCGGGCTGATGATGGGGGATCAGCCTTGTCTCCATCGGGCTGTGCTCAATCTTCTGGACAACGCATTGCGCTACTCACCGCCAGGAGCGGCAGTGGATGTGCAGATTCACCCCAGTGGTGGCTGGTGGCAGCTCAGCATCCGTGATCACGGTCCCGGTTTGAGTGAATCAGACCTCGACAAGATGTTTCAGCGGTTTTATCGCGGTGATCCATCGCGCTCCCGCTCGGCCCGGAGCGGCAGTGGACTAGGGCTGGCCATCGTGCAGCAAATCGTTTTTAACCATGGCGGCAGGGTCGAGGCCCGTAATCATCCAGAAGGTGGAACGTGCATGGAACTCACCCTCCCCAAGGCTCTTCCGGAATGACCCGAGAACGGCTGCAGAAATTAATTGCTGCGGCAGGCCTCTGTTCGCGCCGACGTGCCGAGGACTGGCTCATAGCCGGGCGAGTGTCCGTGGATGGAGACCAGGCCAAGCTTGGCGATCAAGCCGATCTGGATCGAAATGTGGTCTGTGTCGATGGGAGGGAACTCCCACGCATCGGCAACGGCAGAGTGCTGCTGGTGAACAAACCCATTGGGGTGATCAGCACCTGCCACGACCCACAAGGTCGGCCGACCGTTCTCGATCTGTTACCTCGACAGGAACGGCAGGGACTCCACCCGATCGGACGCCTTGATTCCGAGAGCCGGGGAGCGCTCTTGCTCACCGACCAGGGCTCCCTCACCTTGCGACTCACCCACCCTCGCTATGACCACGTGAAGAGCTATCGCGTTTGGGTGATCGGACATCCCTCTGAATCAACCTTGCGACGCTGGCGCAACGGCGTGCCACTCGATGGCAGCTTGACCAGACCGGCGTCAGTGGAGCGTCTGAAACACGACCGCGATCGAACGCTGCTGCGCATCGAGCTGATGGAAGGTCGCAATCGCCAAATCCGTCGTGTCGCGGCTGGTCTCGGCCACCGTGTCACTGACTTGCAACGGGTTGGCCTCGCTGGGATCAGCCTCGGCAGCCTCAAGGAAGGATGCTGGAGACGACTGGAGCGACGAGAATGGCAGTCGCTGCTCGATGGGGAGCCATGCGGTTGAAACTGGCCCAACTGTGGCGACGGCGATCCCAGAACGCGTCCTCCCCAAGTGCGCGCCAGGAGGGAAGTGACGCCGAACGGGCAAGGGACGTCGGAACAACCATCCGAACTCGACGTGAGGCACTGGGTATGAACCTCCGCGACCTCGCACTGCAAACACGGATCACGACTCCCGTGCTGGAAGCCATGGAGCGCGGCTGGAGGGATCGACTACCGGAGCGGACCTATCTGGCAGCCATGGTGATTCGCCTGGAAGAAGCGCTAGAAGTCCCGACCGGAAGCCTTGCAGCGGTCCTGCCGCCAAGAGCCGCCAATCCGCTCCATGCCAAAAACCGCTACGGCTTGCGTCGTTTCACCCCTGGAAGCATCGATGTCGTCACCACGTGGCAAGGCTCCTTGCTGTACGCGGTGGTGATCGGGTTCAGCCTGATTGCCATCAATCGGCAGCAACAGATGCTGGTTGAGCAGAACAGCCTCAACCTCGAACCCGTCCGGGCCGCATTGATCCTCCAAGACGACTCCTCCCAGGATCCGTCCGATGCGCCACTGATCAGCACACTTCGCCCGTTAGACGACCTCAGTCGTCAGCCTCCTGACCGCTGGCTGGTCGCCTTAAGACAAAGCCAAGTCAGCGGACCTGGAGTTCTCGAGCTGCAACTCACCAGACCCAGCAAGCTATCCATTGCAAGCGGTGGGGGCGATCGGCTCCAACTCACCAACGCCGAGGGGGCGATGACCCTCAGCTTGGTTCAACCACTCACAATCACAATCGATCCTCCACCGGTGGAGCAGGACCGAGTGCTCTGGAATGGAGCGGTCCTGCGTCCTCAAGCCAAAAAGCCAGGCAGTTACAGCATGCCCAACACGGCTGAAGCTCCGGAACGTGAGCGGCCCCAGACCCCTCCCCTTTCGCCATAACCCTTCAAGGCACCCTCTAAAGCCGAATCAAAACGTGGACAGCGCCAACTCCAATTGCCCTCACTCGTGCCAGGTGTGTTGAATCGAGCCGCATCATCGAGGTGGAGCAAATCCTGCAACGGTGCAACGACCAAAGCGGCGGTGGTGGCGAAAGCCATATCAAACAGATGCCACGCCGGTGAACCAAAGCTGCCAGAGACCCTGGCAATCACCCGCTCACGGCTGTCGTGATCGAGCTGCTGCCACCAACCAAGGGTTGTTGCATTGTCGTGGGTGCCTGTGTAGACGACCCAACGGGCGCCATCGATGTTTTCCGGAAGGTAAGGGTTGTCTGTCAGCCCATCAAAGGCGAACTGCAGCACCTTCATCCCTGGCAGGGCGAAGCCATCGCGAAGCGATTCCACATCAGGGGTAATGACCCCGAGGTCTTCAGCGATCAAAGGCAATGAACCGCCGGCATCACGGCGCAATTTGCGCAGAAGCGATGCTCCAGGAGAGGGTTGCCACGACCCATGTTGTGCCGTTGTGTCTCCACCTGGAACAGCCCAAAACTTTGCCAACGCGCGGAAGTGATCCAGCCTGAGCAAATCCATCAACTGACGTTGACGGGCAATGCGCTGCCGCCACCACTGGAAGCGCGTCAGGCGGTGACGCCACCAGCGATACACAGGTGAGCCCCAGAGTTGTCCTGTCTCAGAGAAATAATCGGGCGGTACACCGCTCTGGGTGCTCAACGTGCCATCAGCCGAAATCGTGAACAGATGGCGATGACTCCAAACATCGGCGCTGTCGGCACTGACGTAAAAGGGCAGATCACCAAACAAGAGGATTCCCAAATCTGCAGCCAACGTCCTGATCAACTGCCACTGACGATCGAGCTGCCACTGCGTCAGGCGTTCCCGTTGGAGAGCATCGTGATGATCCAGCGCCCAGAGCTCTAAGGCCTTGCTCTGATGCTGGGCCAGGGATGAAGGCCACGTCCACCAAGGCTGCTGATGCTGGTCGTGAAGCACACGAAAGCGAACGTGATCTTCCAGCCAACTCTGTTGATCACACCAGCTGGCAAACGCCTGATGACGTTCAGCACTTTGTTCACTCCAGGAGTGCAGCAATGCATCGGATACAGCCTGGCTGCGTTCGCGGGCCTGGGTGAACGACAAGGCAGCAACGTCCTCTGTTGGCGCATTCGCCCAAGGAAGCCCAGCGAGTTGCTCGCCGGAAATGAACCCTTCAGCAGCAAGATCTGCCGCATCAAGAAACCAAGGGTTTAAGGCAAAACAGGAGGGGGAGCTGTAGGGCGAGCCTGTCGGATCCGGCGGCGCCAACGGAAGCATTTGCCAAACACCGATGTCGTTGTCGGCGAGCAGCCGTAACCAACGGCGGCACGGCTCACCGAAACTCCCGCAGACCGGACTACCGGGCAGGGCCGTGGGATGCAGCAGCACCCCGGTGGATCGTGGCAGGGGGGAGCTTGGCTGATCCATTGGAACCTCACGGTCCCCCCAAGCATGGCTCGATCAGAACAAAGCGGCATCACCGAGTTCTTGACCAGCCATGCCGTCGCGCACGACGCGGTCAAAGAACTGTTCCAACGTGTCTTCGCCATAGGACGGCGTCGCATCGGCGTCGTAGCGGCCTGCGTCGTGGTCCCACACCAACATCGACTCACAGGCGTAATACCGACCGATCCGTCCGAATTCAGCGGTGTCCTGCAGAGAAGGAACAACACGCGAAAGACCCTCGAGAACAGCAATCGGACCATTCATGAAGGCAATCGGCACCGATAAAAGGCGTGGATCTCGACCGAGGGCGCGGAACAGCATTTGACCTTGCTGGCGCGCACTCAACGCGGGGCCAGGCCCTCCAATCGGCAACACCTGGTTGCGCTTGCTCTCGTCCTGAATGCAGTCCGCCATAAACCGGGCGAGATCCTGTTCGCTAATCGGCTTGCAACTGGCCAGTTCTCCGCCAGCGAACATCACGTAAGGAGCCCCCTTTCGACAACTTTCGACCTGTCCCGCAAGACTTTTGAAAAATGCAGTGGGTCGCACGATCGAGTGCGTCATCTCCGCGTCATCACGAAGCACGGCTTCAAATGCCAACTTCGCCTTTTGAAACTCCAACTCCGGTTTCTGCACACAAATCGCCGACAGAAGCACGTAGTGAGCAGCGCCTGCTCGACGTCCCTCGCGATAGGTATTCAGCGTGGCGTCGTGGTCGATCGCCCATGAATCCTGACGGCCACCCGTTCTGGATGCCAGACAAGAGACGACAACATCTGCCGGCTGATCAAAGGCGGTATCGGCGATGGACTGAGGATCGGTGACATCACCGAAACGCACCTCTGCTCCAGGGAAGTCGGCGATGACTTGGTCACGGTCCTGTCGGCCGCCGATTCCACTGCGTTCCCGGGCGAAGGCGACCACCTGATACCCGCGAGACACCAGCTCTCGAACCACAAAACGGCCGATGTAACCGGTCGCGCCAAACACCACGACCCTGACCTGTTCTGGCGGGCGAGAACGGAAGTCATGACGCAAAGCAACCGGAGACAACACCAGAACGTCGAATTCAAAGGACCTGAACGCTAGAGACAGAAGGGCTGAGACAAACTGATCAAGGCAAAAATCGAGAACGATGTCGACGTCCAAACCTCAACGGTTGCGGCAGTGGCTTGGGCGTCATCCACTGCGAGCAAGCCTGCGCATCGCGGCACTGGCCCTTGGCGTGGGAGCAACAGCCTGGGGCTTATCCGGTCTTTGGCCAGCGCCAGATCAGATCGATCGAGCAGCTCTCCCCAACTCCAACGACCCATCGCAGCTCGCGCCCTACCCAGCAGCTCCCGTCACCCTGCTGATTATCGGAGCTGATGCTGATGATCTTCGTGATCTCAGCAATCAAGCGGCCCCAAAAGGTCCCGCGAATGCGGATGCCGTGATGCTGGCTCGGATTGCCGCCGACGAGCCACTGCAGCTGCTGCAGCTTCCAACAGAACTCGGAATCAAAACACCCGACAGCACCAAGCCAGTCCCTCTTGGAAGCCTGTGGCAACGGGGGGGGACAGCGCTCATGGCAGACAGTCTTCGCGAAATTATCGGTCTCCCCAACGGTGTGCCTCAGCGGTATGTCGTCGTTCCACGCCGTGTGGTCCGAGGTTTCATCGATGGCCTTGGTGATCTAGAGATTGCCTTGCCGGAGGCCTATACCAGCGAAGACCGGAGCCAAGGATTCGTCGTCAATCTCCAGGCAGGACGTCAACGCCTCGATGGCGATGAAACTGAGCAGCTGCTGCGCTACATCGAAACCCCACTCGATCAGAGCAATCGACGCTCACGACAACGACTGGTGATTCAAGCGTTGGTTGAGCAACTCAAAACCCCTAGTGGATTTCAACGCATCAAAAGAGTGTTGACGGGCCTCCAGACAGATTTGGACTCGAATCTCACCCAATTTGAGCTGCTTAGTTTGACCGCTGCCGTCATGGCCAGCCCGGCCGGAATGCAAATCAGCCAGCTAGATCTGGAGCCCCGAGCCAACGGACAACCCCTTCGACAACTCAAACAGAACCAAACCCTGCCGTTGTGGCCGAACTGAGCAGACGCTGAGCAATC
This sequence comes from Synechococcus sp. ARS1019, assembly GCA_002690325.1. Lineage (GTDB taxonomy): Bacteria > Cyanobacteriota > Cyanobacteriia > PCC-6307 > Cyanobiaceae > Parasynechococcus. Next base: position 13,522 of record NZED01000032.1, on the reverse strand, counting down.
GCGGTAAGCGCCTGCTCACGCAGGGGGTGCAACGGTTGCGGAATCCACCCGCACCAAGGCAGACCATCGCGGATGCGATCGGCACTAGTCCAGTCTCCTCCCAACTGCACAAGACCAATGAGGGGAACACGCCAACGATCAGCCAACGCGTTGTAGGCAGCAGCAGATCCAGGGATTCCACCATCGGGCCGCGTGTTCACCATCAGAAGAACCGGACGTTGCCAATCCGCCAGCGCTTCCAACCAACTTCCGCCACTGGGATGCAACACGGCGGCATCACCCGACAGCCGCACAAACTCAGGACGAGCGGCGGTCTCGGACAGAACGGTCTGAGGGCACTCTCCTGTTGCATGCAGCAGAAGTGGACGGCGGCATTGCTGCGCCAGTGCAGTGGTTGCATCGCGCATCACCAGCTCGGGCAGGGCACCGGCACCCACCAGGACCGGAGAGGCTGTGGACATAGGGGGGGAGCTCAGCACTACCATCGGATTACAACAGAACTCGTCCTGCAGGCGCCGTGACCAGCTTTCTGACAGCAGCCCGCGCCGAACAGGAAAAGCTCCAGCAGGACAGTCGTCGTCTGCGTTTGTTCAGCGGCACCTCCAATCCTGGATTGGCTCGAGAGATTGCGGCTTACCTCGGGGTCCCCGATGGCCCAAGGGTGTGCAAACGCTTCGCCGATGGCGAGCTGTACGTCCAGATCCAGGAATCGATCCGAGGCTGCGACGTCTTTTTGATTCAGCCCACCTGTGCTCCGGTGAATGACCACCTCATGGAGCTGTTGATCATGGTGGACGCCTGCAGACGCGCCTCAGCACGCCAGATCACAGCTGTGGTGCCGTATTACGGCTACGCGCGCGCCGACCGTAAAACAGCGGGTCGTGAATCCATCACCGCCAAGCTGACGGCAAACCTGCTGGTGAAGTCCGGCGTGGACCGAGTGCTGGCCATGGACCTGCATTCGGCACAAATTCAGGGCTACTTCGATATTCCCTGCGATCACATCTACGGATCACCAGTTCTCGTCGACTATCTCTCCACTCAAAATCTCGGCGACATCGTTGTGGTGTCACCCGATGTGGGTGGAGTGGCCAGGGCCAGAGCCTTCGCTAAACAAATGAACGACGCACCACTCGCCATCATCGACAAGCGTCGGACCGGGCACAACATGGCCGAAAGTTTGACCGTGATCGGTGATGTGTCGGGCAAAACGGCTGTGCTGATCGACGACATGATCGACACCGGTGGCACGATTTGCGCAGGGGCTCGGCTGCTCCGAGAACAGGGCGCCCAACGCGTGATCGCCTGCGCAACCCACGCCGTCTTTTCCCCACCGGCCAGTCAACGGTTGTCGACCGAAGGCCTGTTTGAGCAAGTGGTGGTGACCAACAGCATTCCGATCCCGAACGACCGAATGTTCAACCAACTGAAGGTCCTATCGGTTGCCAACATGCTCGGCGAAGCGATCTGGCGGATTCATGAGGAGAGTTCTGTCAGTTCCATGTTCCGCTAACGGCACATGGATTCGCCTAGCGGCGATTCTGACGGTGGCCTTCAATCTGATTCAAGCCAGTCCTGTCGGGGCCTCCCCAAGACTGGACGAAGCTTTGCGTCCACGAAAGCAAGTGGGTGTTTGGCTGACCAACAGCCCTAGTCCGCTGTATTACAGCCGCAGCCAGATTCGCTCTGCAATGCAGCGGCTGAGGCAGAGCGAATTTACGCGGGTTGTCCCGAATGTTTGGAGCCGCGGCACCACATTTCATCGGAGTCGATATGCCCCAACGGAACCGACGCTGATCCGAGCAGGTATCGGCATTGATCCGATTTGCACCTTGGCCACTGAGGGCCGCAAGCGTGAAATCCAGGTGATGCCCTGGTTCGAATACGGACTGATGGAACCGGCCGATTCAGCCGTCGTTCAAGCAAAACCCGAATGGGTGTTGAGCCGTGCCGACGGCCAACGTTGGATGACGCTGCACGGAAACCACCGGATGGCATGGCTCAACCCATCCCATCCCGAGGTGCGACAACGCTTTATTGGTTTGGTGGTGGAAACGCTCAAGCGTTGTTCGATGCACGGCCTCCAGCTGGACGATCACTTCGCCTGGCCTGTGGAGTTCGGCTACGACCGGTTCACGCGAGCGCTGTACCGCGAACAGACCGGACTGGAGGTGCCACGTGACTACACCAATCGCCACTGGATGACCTGGCGCCGTCGACAACTCACCAACTTGTTGCGCGAACTCCGAACACGCCTGAAGGCTGAAGGACTTCCCATGAAGATCAGCCTGTCGCCAGGGCCATTCCGCCAGGCCTACAACCTCTGGCTACAGGATTGGGAGCTATGGGCGATGGGCGGATTAATTGATGAGCTTGTTGTCCAAAACTATGCGTATTCAATGCCTGGATTTGCCCGCGATCTCGATCAGCCCGCTCTGCACAAAGCACGAGAGTGGGGCGTTCCAACACAAATCGGGATCCTTGCTGGATTTGGCCGCCGAACCACATCCATGAATGATCTGAAGAACAAAATCCAACTCTCTCGATCAAGAGGTCACGGCGTAATTTTCTTTTACTGGGAAGGACTGTGCGGCCAGCACAGAGACACATCGAGTGTCAACCAATGTTGGGCAGAGTGGAGATCACTGATTTCAAGTGGGAAATGACGCCAAAACCAACAGGTCACTGAGCACTTAAAAAGGGAAAAACCAGCGATCAAATTCAGAGAAATCTTCAAGGATTTGCTCCTGAATGAAGACAGGAAGATCATCCAAGAACTGCATACATGCGCCAACACTGATCGACGAGCCTGAGGTGTTATTAAACCGCTTACTCCTCAAGCTCAAAAACTCCGACTTAAAATCTATCCCAACAAAGTCATAAAGAGCACCTACTGTATTTCTAGCATCAAAACAGATATCCTCTAAACGAACAACGAAGCAATTATCGTTTCTCCACGCATATTGATAACCCAAATAAGCAGATCGCATATAAGCTTTTTTGGGCTCCATCCAGCCCTCGTACCACTGATCAATCTGATCGATAGAATATTTAGACCTCTTAAAATCAGACAGCGCCAAAGAGCGAGGATCCTTAATTACAGCAATGATTGGCCGATCGCAACGCTGTTGAACACGTCCTAAATCAGTAATATAGCGGGGAGTCTTGTCAAAAATATTGCCGGCCTGCTTCTCCTTAATCAGGGATGAATAGAGAAACAATCGAGAGTAGAACTCTTCGAATGTTGAAGCATCGCAGGCCATTTCAAAGTCACGATGATCGATCCCCCAACCAACAACCATATGATTGCAAAATGGCTCATAGCTAAGAAAATCCCTAGGTTTCTCACAGAGCAAAACGCCACATTCAAAGCCAGAATCAACATCAGGATGCTCACGAAATAAATCGGAGACCATTGTGGTGCCACTGTGCTCAAGACCACAAACAAGAAAGGATAAAGAGGCAGACATATCGTTTATCAAATTCATAGATCCATTCTATCAGGATTGGGTTTGAGAAACCTGCTTAGAAAGATGATTGGGCAAATCAACCAAAGCATCAATAAGATCTTGCAAATGATTCGGCCTCACAACAGTTCCCACTGGAATCGATGATGCCTGTATCGGCGCTGCCAAAGCACCTGCATCACTAGCAATCACCCAGAGCCCAGCACTGAGAGCCTCTCGAGTGACCAACCCAAAACTTTCAGGCCAAATCGATGGGGCGATCAAAACATCTTGCTCTGCATAAAATTTCGCCATCAAGTCCATAGGCACTGGTGCCTGAAACGTGACCGGATAACCGTTCCAGTTGGAGGGATAGGTTTCAACACTTGAAGCCAGGCGATGATCGATCACGGTGAACGTGAGTGGCAAACCTTGAGGCAGTTCATGCACAGCTCGTCGCAACAATTGATAACCCTTGTGCAAACTCATTCCACCGATATGGCAGACCCGCCATTTCTCTGGCCGAGTCAAGACTTCCTCATCGCCCCGATCCAGCGACTTCCCTTGAGCCATCGATGCAACGCGATTCTCACGCACCTCAACATCGGCAAGTCCAGCTCCAACACAGAGGGCCTGGAAGGCTTCTGAAACAGCCCAACGATGATTAGCTGCTTGTAGAAGTCCATACAGAACATCTCGACGCTCGAGCGCTTTTAAACGATCCTCCTCAGCAGGTGGATGATCAAAGTGCCCCAAGGGATCAGCTGGATCAACAAGACGCCCTGCGGGAGAGACCAAGAATTGCTCCAGACTCATCCACCAAGCATCGTGGAGAACAATGTCGTAAGGAATGCCTTGACGACGGGCAACAATCAGCGGAGAAGCTGTCAGTAACTGGCAGCAATGGCATTGCACCCGATCAAATCCCTCTTGCGAAAAGAAATCCTCACAAAAGGCCTCAATCAGAGGGTCCTCATGTTTTGACCACGGCTTGGAAGGTAGGCACAGGCGAACCACACGAACCCCCCTCCAGAAGGAAATATCAAGACCCAACTCACTTTTATAATCCGCACTCTGATCAATCAAACGACCTCGAAGCGCTGCAACATCGGCCCATGTTGCACCCGATGAGGTAAATCGTTTCTGCTTGGATTCGATCAAAGCCTGAGCATCAAACGATTCAAGAGCAAGCGATTCCTGTAAAACAACCGGGTCAGACTGCCAATGGTCATAATCCGTACAAAGCACCGTGATGTCGTAGTCAACCTCAGGATCATTGAGAAGGTCATCGACATAATCTTGAGCAACCCGTGTTGCACCTCCAATACTCTGCGGAGCAAAGAAGACATTCACCACCAGAATTTTTTCTTTCCTGCGAGCCGGAGTTGTTCTGTCTTGATCAGACGACAACCAGCGCGACCAAAACTCATGGGCAACGGTGGGAGAAAACAAACGACGAGCATCGGAATAAGCCTGATTGGCTAACGAGGCATAGAGAGTTGAGTCGTCCAGAAGACGTTGAATCGCCCTAAGCCATTGATCGGCCGTCTGTGCAATCAATCCATTGGATCCATCCACGACAACGTCGGTATACGCGCGAACCGGGGAGCAAATCGAGACCACACCACAAAGACTGGCTTCCATCCACTTAATGGCACTCTTCGCATGAGTCGTTGGATGAACCTCCAAGGGAACCAACGCAATCGAAGACTCATTCAGAACCTGAAGATAGTCTTGATACTCAGAGAAGGGGATAATTGATACACGGTCTTGATACAAAGAAAAGAAACTTGCACAATCAAAGTGACCAATGATTGACAACTTTACCGAAGGATATTGATTTAAAATTCTCCCCAGAACCGGGATCATCAGTTCATTAAAAATCTGCTTATGCGAGAGTGTTCCCGAGGACAAAACAATCCGATGTTCAACTGGTGCTTGTATCGGCAGCACCTGGCTAACCGCAACATCCTCCAAAGACGAAAGCGGCAAATTAGGAAGAATATGGATATGATGTTCAGCCAAAGAAAGACTTGTACGACAAATATCGGCAAGATCTGAAGTTGAAACAATAACGTCGTCAGAATAATTAAGGACAGCCTGGCGAAGAGGATAATCAATCGAGAGATTATTATATTGATGCTGGGAGATGCTGCCTCCATAAGTCTCGTAAGGAGATGGATAATCTGCTGTAAAAATCAGATCGTCAATTTCCGAAAAGATTCTTTTGCCGCAATGACGAGCGAAAGCCATTGCCCGGTAAACCGGATATGTCGCAGCCAAGCGACAAACAATGATTGCATCAGCCCACTGAATATGATGAGAAAACGACCAAGTTTTCAACTGTTGATGATTCAAGCAACGAACCTCAGCCCCAAGTGATGTCAACTGAGAGAGCTTTTGCTCTACACGATACATCCAACACTGCGTTAATTCTGGCTCCCCGATGATCAGCCAGCGCCTCATTGGTTGACACCTAAAATCTCGATCTTTTCTTGAATCAGGCCAAAGCGTCTCGGCGGTGATGCGCTTCACCTCAATCATGGCTTGATGAAAACAACGCACACGGTCGCGGTGCATACCTGCCTCCAGCATCAAAAAGACAAGATGCTGGGTTGATGCATTCACCAAAAAGCCAAGATTGTCGACCCAATGGCGAGGGCGAGACTGGCGTGGATGATCAGCCAAAAACGGAGGCAAAAGCTCTCTCATCCTTCCAAGGAGAACAGTGAGCAAAGCAGGCGACTTGTCAACAAAGCCAACAACAGACGCGCAATATTGAAGATCAAATTCAAAGTCAATCTGGTCCCGTGCTTTGGAATACAAAGCCATCAGATACGTGAAGCAATCTCCAGACTTAAAGGCCAAAGCTGCAGATCGGTCGTCCAATCCATAGGAACGGTCAATTTCAAGAATTGATCGTAAGTACGTTGCCAATTGAAGATCGGCATAGACAGTATCAACAACCCTCGCCAAAGCCTCCAGCAAAGAGCGAGATTCCAACAACGGCTTAGGACGCTCCTGCAGAAAAACAGTGCCAATTAAAACATCAAATAAAGGGCGTAAATAAGTTTGCCAAAGCCTATTTTCCCATCCCTGGAGTCCCAAAAAACAGCGCTCATTCAGCTGCTGAACGAGCGCCTGCACCTCACATAGAGGCGATTCAACCCCAAACACACTTGCATTAATCGAGTGAATGGAATCACCATCAATATCCGCTAACAAATAACGCATTGCAATGAAGACAAGCTCAATTCTGCGTGCAGACTCTGATTTAACTCCATAATCAAGAGCCGCATTATTTTGATATCCAAGAACAACTAACTTGACCGGCATATCATCCCAACACCCAGCATAACAATTCAAAATCGACTGCTCTAGCAACCTCTTTCGAATAGCAAGCAAAAAATCTGGATGATCTGAACACATCAGATAGTCTTGCAAGACTATCTCTTGACCATTCTCAATCTGACTAGCAACTAAACCAGGAAGAAGTGTTGACTTAATTGCTTCCGTAATAGGCCACTCATCTCCACCAATCAATTTACCGCTCTGACTCTCAACCACCTTCAATGTCACAGGAAGATCGAGAAGTTCAGCCATTGAATATTCTTCAATGATGGACAAGTCAACAGAAAAACCACAATTCAAAGCTGTCAAGCCAGCTTGGATCAAGTCGGGACGCGCTTCAGACGCAACACCCTCTCCAATCAATCGATCATCCCGCTCTTTCCAATACACACGAACCGTGGATCCCTCAGTTCCATAACTCGATGCATCAACCCATCCTCGCAGGGACAAATTGCCTTGAAAACCATCAACGTGGCCACGAATCGATCGACGAGAATGGCCATCACTCTCCCTGGGATTACTAGTGGCGACATGTTGACTGGACGCAGTCCCACTGGCATCAGATCGAACATTCGGTCGCTTAATAACCTCCCGAGCTGGCCTTAAATTTTGAATGATCTGTTCCCTCAAAAGCTCACGACGAGAGAATGAGATCGGCACATCTGCACAATTAGTGACCAACCGACGAAACAACTGCAGATCACTCAGGGTTTTGAGCTCCGAATGTTTGTCGCGATAGGCCTGAACCGGAAAGACTTTCAGCAAAACTTGAAGATTTGGATCAAGAAAAGCCGTGCTTTCACCGGACTCTGACCATGGAGCATCCACGGACTGATTCGAAGCCGCTGGTTTGATCCATAACAAGCAATCACTGAACACCTGACGAAATCCTTGACGAACAAGAAATTCACTGACCGATTGCTGCCAAAGCAGACCTAGCGGATGCAATGAAAGATCGAGGCGTACACAACGGTCAAGCAAAACCTGTGAGCGCTTTAACGTCAGCAAAGGATCACCTTGCGCGAGCGACAAAGCAACAGACCTTTGCTCAGCCCCCGCGAAACCGGATTGATTGATGAATTGATCAAGCCGATCTGCCTTGACAACAGATTGACTCTCAAGGGAGATATCGCATGCTTGGTTACACCAACTAATTAAACCTTCTGCAAAAATACCATTCAGGAATGGCTGCTTAAATTGATACCATATTTTCTTCGCACCAGATTTAGCAATCACACCATTGCGAACCACCAGTGAGTCTGGTTGTCGATCACTCCAACAACATCGCTGCTTAATCAAAGCAATGGCCCACTCGTCCCGATCACCTGAGACCACCAACAATGGTTCTTCAAGTCGAGGACATGGACACAATGCAGCCGGGCCAACGTATACCTGAAGAGGAGCTAACCCCATTCGATCAGAGCCCAGAATTAATGATATTACAAACTAGCACGTCAATGACGCAAACAATTCAAATAAAGCGCTAAATATATCAACTAAACTTGTCGATCAGGACACAAGCAGTGTGACAACTTCTTGGGTATTAGAGGACAACTGATCACCACGGGATGCAAGAAAATCAATGGCAGAGCGCATTTTTTGGGAGCGTTCGTCAGCGTAGGTAGTCCAACGACTGAACACTTTTGCCATTCGAGAAGCAGTGATTGGGTTTCTCGAATCCACGTCCAAAATTTGTTCCGCCATGAATTGATAACCACTGCCATCGTCAGCATGGAAGGCAAGGGTGTTCGCTGTGAAACCACCGAGTACAGCCCTCAGGGAATTTGGCGCTAATGGATCAAAACGTGGATGTTCAAGCAAAGAACGAACATGCTCAAGAGCCTTAGGCCTCGACATCGAGGCCTCCATAGAGAACCACGCATCCAGAATCACCGGCTTGTCTTGCCAACGTTGTTCAAAGCGTTGAGAAGCCAGGTCGCGTTCGGAGCAAGACACAGGATGAAGAGCCCGGAGAGCCGCCCGAGCCAATGTCATTGATGGTCCAGAAACAGCGGCAAGCGCCTCTTGTCGTATCTCCTGATCTCCAGCAGCAGCAAGCCATTGCCATGCCACAGCAGTGAGTTGTCGATGGCCTTGTCCAGATGGCCACGGATCGTTCCAATGTCCCCGAGCAGACGAGAGCAACGCCAGCAGATGACCCCGGAGGGATTCACCCAAAAGCGCACGAAGATCCTGAAGCGCCCGATACAAAGCGGGGGGATCGACAGGAGATTGCAACGACTCCAGTTCCGCGAGTCCTGGCAAGCTCAAAAGCGTGGCGAGTTCCGACTCTTGCCCCTCGACCACCATCGCCATTCGCTGCCGAAGTGCGTCAATCAAAGCCTGCTCTTTGTCTAAGTCAGGCTGATTCGATGCACGAGCAAGCAACACATCGCGGTACAAAGACTGTGCCGCATCCCATCGAGAAAACGAATCGTCGTCTGCGGCAAGCAACAGCAATGTGTCGGAGAGCGACCTCGATTGACGCAAGATCACGGGCGCTGAAAATCCCCGCAAAACAGATAAGGCTGGAGGTTTTAAAGACGGAGCAGCCTGCAGAGTGACTGACTCACTCGACGTGTTCAACACCACCAAACGCTCATCACACAACCGTCCCTCTGGACCAATCAACGCCATCGATACGGGCAAAACGACTGAACTTTTGTTGGGTTGCCCTGGCGTCGCTGGCGTGGACTGATGCAGCGAAACGGCCATCTCACCGCGCTCGGCATCCCAGCGTTGATCGACGGTGAGCTGAGGCGTCCCAGCCTGGTGATACCAAACCCGAAATTGCTCCAGGTCGAATCCGAGTGGTTCTCCATCTTGGGTAGCGCCTACAGCTATGGATTCAACAAAGTCTTCCGTGGTGGCCGCAGTTCCATCAAACTTCCGCACATATTCAGCCATCCCCCGCATAAAACGCTCGTGGCCGAGCATGGTGTGAAGCATCCGAATCACTTCGGCACCTTTTTCATAAATCGTGGTGGTGTAGAAATTATCAATAGCCTGATATTCACTTGGCTTGACTGGGTGCGCCGTTGGACCTGCATCCTCTCGGAATTGTGTATTTCTCAACATCGCAACATCCTCAATCCGCTTCACCGATGCTGAATGCAGATCTGCTGTAAAACTCTGATCCCGGAAAACGGTCAAACCTTCTTTTAGGGAAAGCTGGAACCAATCTCGACAGGTAATTCGATTGCCAGTCCAATTGTGAAAATATTCATGGGCGATCACACTTTCCACACGCTCAAGCTCAGCGTCTGTAGCAGTTTGCGCATCTGCAAGAACTAATTTCGAATTAAAAATATTTAGACTTTTATTTTCCATGGCGCCCATATTGAAATGGCGCACGGCAACAATGTTGTATTCATCAAGATCATACTCCAGTTGATAAACACGTTCATCCCACTCCATTGATCGCTTCAATGAAGCCATGGCATGGGCTGTGAAGGGTTCATCACCAGGTTCAACGTGGAGCCTTAATGCCACAGTTCGGCCTGACGATGTTCGGAACTCATCCCGAATTTCCGCAAGATCTCCGGCCACAAGAGCAAACAAATAGGACGGCTTCCGTGATGGATCAACCCACTGCATCGCATGACGACCCAGGCCCGTTTCTGTGGCCTCAACGCTCACGCCGTTACCGTTGCTCAACAGAACCGGGTAACGCGATTGATCGGCCTCAATCCGCACCGACCAGCAACTGAGAACATCCGGCCGGTCGGGATGAAATGCAATCCGCCGAAACCCCTCTGCTTCGCATTGTGTGGTCAACATCCCTTCGCTGGAGTACAAGCCCTCGAGGGAACTGTTCTGATCAGGTTGAAGTCGACAGCTGGTTGTTAAAACAAATGGCTGGTCGGGAGGATGCGCAATGGTCAGCCTTGACTGCTCAAGAGTCCACTGATCTTCACGCAATGGATGTTGATCAATCGCGATTGACTCCAGCTGTAAATCAACCCCGCACAGAACAAGAGCCTCGCCTGTGCTGTGCGGCTCTAGGCATAGATGGCTTGTGACAATGACATGGTCCTCATGGATCTGAACGTCCAGATCAACTGTGGGCAGCTCAAAAGGCCACGCTTTGTAGTCGAGCAGTCGAACGTTTCCTGTTGTATCCATCGATCAGGGCCAAGCTGTCATCCAATCTGATCCTGACCGATTGAACACTCAAACGAGAGTCAGGGCTTAGGAGCGCCTTGCTTGGCAGCTGCAGCAGCTTTTTTCAAACGGTCCTGAGCGTCTTTCGGAATGCTGTCTTTACAGAATTCCATCGCTGCAGCCATGGTCATCAACTGAACACCACCTTGAAGCTGCTGATCGGTGATTGCCTTGCCCTTGGACTCGGGCACCTTGTAAGCGTGTTTTTGAGACACGATTGTGTAGAAGGCCGTTGCACCCACGGGGAGTGCCTTCTCAAAGGGAATCTCCTGCTGAAGTGCCTTGCAGAGTGTGATGGCACTCATGAAGGTGTAGGAATACATCTCTTCAGGAGTAGCTGGCTTACCAGTCGGAGGCTTCTGGGCGAAGCCCGCCGGAGACGCTGCAGCGATAAGAACGAGCGAAGCAAGGAACGACTTGATCATTCTCCGGGCGAGGTCCCCGCGAAATTGTTGGCCCAATAGTGCCATGGGTTCCTTGACCCATGCGTCTCAAATCAGACCAGCCAGCAAGGCGTCACGACTCTTCAATCGGCGGATAAGCATCCTCCAGACGAATTTCATGGTGATGCTCAACAATCGCGAGCTCGCCGTTTTCCCAGCTGTAAATCGCCCGATAGCGATAGCGATCCTGATCGACTAGACGAATGTGCTCCATGATGTCCCATTGCTGGTAATGGGACTCGAGGATTGTCTCGTGTTCGTCGACTTGCCGCAGCCTGGTTCGCACGGGATCGGCGTTGAGATAACCACGACTTCGCTGGAGTTGATGGCCCCAAAGTGTTGCCTCCATCACGCCGTTCTGTTCGAACCAAGGTTTGTGGGCAAAAAACGCTTGATTCGACGTGAGGCTGGCTTCAGGCCACCAGCTGAATCGATAACGCGTTTCCCCCGCAGGCGGTTCAGCGAACACCTCCATTTTGAGGTTCATATCCAGGTGATACACCTGATCGTCGCTGAAGAGGTACTGACGTCGCGATCGCCAAAGGCCAAGGTTTCTCGCAAACCATCGCCGCAAACTGCTGTCCACCTGAATGGGTTGAGCAATGTCTGATCCGCTAGGAGCCGACAACGGCACGCGGTTTTGCGCAGTGAAAAGCGACATAGACCGCGCCAAAAGCGCTACGGACTGTTTGAGATCGTCTTAGCGCCGTTCCGCTCTTAGGCAAAAACCCATAATGTAAGTATCGGATTTGCTCTGGACCGTCAGCGTGAACGACGACGTTCCACAGGCTTCCCAAGAGCTTCAACTGCTGCTCGTCGCAGCAAGACATCATCTTTCTGGCCAGGATCTTCGATCACTTGTTCAGTATCTCGAACGCGACGACATCGGTTTCGATGTGACGCTTCAAGTCGCCGATCCATCCCAGCAACCGGAGTTACTCGAACTGCACAGGCTGGTGGTGACACCAGCTCTGATCAAACTGGCTCCATCTCCAAAGCAAGTCTTCGCCGGCAGCAATATCCTCCAACAACTCAAAGGCTGGTTACCGCGCTGGCAACAAGACGGTGTCGTCAGCGGCTTAGGCCTCAGTCTGCGACCCACTGAGTTAGACGGAAGCCGCACACAGAAGGAGTTGCAGCTCGAAGATCAACTGTTGGTGCTGCGCCAGGAAAACGAAACCCTGATTGATCGCATTCATGCGCAGGAGCGCCTGCTTCGGATGGTGGCCCATGAGCTGCGCACCCCGCTCACGGCTGCAGCACTCGCCCTGCAAAGCCAGCGGCTTGGGCAGATTGATATGGATCGCTTTCAAGACGTTGTAACCCGTCGATTAGAAGAAATGGAGGCCCTCTCCAAGGACCTCCTCGAAGTCGGCACGACACGCTGGGAGGCTCTGTTCAATCCTCAACGCCTCGACCTCGCCAGTGTTTCCGCCGAAGTGATCCTCGAGCTTGAAAAGCTCTGGCTCGGCCGCAATGTCGAAATCCGAACCGACATCCCGATTGATTTACCCAAAGTTTTTGCTGATCAGCGTCGGATGCGACAGGTGCTACTGAATCTTCTTGAAAATGCTCTGAAATACACCGGGAATGGTGGACATATCACTCTCACGATGTTGCACCGCACGAGTCAGAGGGTGGAAGTGAGCGTGTGCGACAGCGGACCGGGTATTCCCAAAGAAGAACAGCAGCGAATTTTCATGGATCGAGTGCGCTTGCCCCAGACCTCCAACCGAACCACTGGCTTTGGCGTTGGCCTCTCGGTTTGCCGTCGCATTGTTGAAGTGCATGGCGGGCGGATCTGGGTGGTCTCCGAACCCGAAGAAGGAGCCTGCTTCACCTTTACGGTCCCTGTCTGGCAAGGGCAAGGTCAAGAATGGGGTAAAGCTGTCTTGACGGAGGGCAGGGCTGAAGCGTAATTTTGTTGGGTGCTCGAGAGCGGAGATCGCTCAACTTGCACGGCCTCGCCCCCATCGTCTAGAGGCCTAGGACACCTCCCTTTCACGGAGGCGACAGGGGTTCGAATCCCCTTGGGGGTACTGATTGATCAAATCACCAAGCTCGTAATTATCTCAGGCTTTGTGAATTGCTCGAGTGACATATGTCACTCGAGCAATT
>NZED01000056.1 GCA_002690325.1 Synechococcus sp. ARS1019 | reverse complement strand
GTAAGTTGAACTTTGAAGTCCGCTAGTTAGTATTCACACATTAATGCTCTTGTTAGCATTCAGTTATTAANAGCTCATCCCACCTGGANAGGTGGTCGAGTGGTTGATGGCTCTGGTCTTGAAAACCAGCGATGTGAAAGCATCCGTGGGTTCGAATCCCACCCTCTCCGTTTCTGAAACCCGCAANACTGAGTTCAGACCAAGNCTGATTNGTNTTGATCTGAACTGACTAAATACACGCGGCANAAGGANGCAATAACATCTCACNATCAATNCAACTAAAAAATAGTTNNTTCAATCTGNAGAACGACATCCCGNACGAAAAGTTGACAGCAGCCAAAAGGTCATAAAAGTNAAATCNGCNTCNAAGCAAAATGATGCGGACGACTAAGACAGAAGATCGAATGGCATGAAATAAACGAGGCTATAGAAAGCCCTAGAAACATTCAACTCATGAGCCGAATAGATGAATCATCAAAGTATTCCAATACCTGCAAAAAGGCCTTTTCCAAGCACAATCAAGACAGCAATCGATGTGAAAGACACAAGACTAATATTAACCAACTTGAAGATCAGNGGGCTTTGCAAACGCTCTGAAGGTGCTGAAACNACNTCAGACTGATCATTCCCATCCCAGTAGCCAAAAACAAATCCCTTCTTTGCTACAAGCNGCGTGCGGCTAGCTAGAGCTCCGTAACCATATTGATTGATCAGTGAATTTTGCTGAGAAATTTTTGCGCTTTCCTGACGAAAAACAGATTGCACCCAAGAGGCATGGGTTTTAATGCCGATGCAAATCCAAACTATTGCAGCAAAGCCAACAGCAATGTTGAGAAATTCCATAGTCTTAAAAANAACAGTTTNTCCGACCTCNGGCACGAATAAATAAACATAGCTGCAATCCGAACTATTGATTGATACANCACAATGAAGCNAAATGGACAACTAATAAGCCNANGAACAAAATCAGNAACTNACNATCAACGAAAACNTAGANGAANATGNAAAGCAAGGAAAAGCTATTTNCAGCANAAACAANNACAGCNAAGANCTNNANCGAAGCCAACTAATCTTTCTTTGCAGNAGNNGAATCATTTTTCGANTCCGNAGAAGNAGNAGTCTCGTCCNATGAAGNCTTTTCTTTNACNGCAGCAGCCTGCTTCTTTGCCTTGACAGGCTTCTTGTCAGAAGAAGGAACATCCTTCTTGGCAGNTGGCTTTGCCTTTGCCTTTGGCTTTAGCTTGCTGGAATCCAANNNCTTTTCACCAAAAGACTTNTAGCCNAGTAGNACCAAGCCGCCAACGACTGGNATCGAGGTNATGCCNCCAACGGCAATNTCAAATCCGGANAGTGGCATTTTTTCTTTAAAGCACTAACGCATTTTTNGCCNTNANGAGANCAACTTAAAAACNCATGAAACAACCACNAGTATCAAATGTGCAGNCATGAGTACTATTTAANNCAAANNAAGGTAGTCTATTGGTCGCCAGATGGTCATTTATCTGTAAAANNAATATTCCTGCAAGGCAATAATTTCANNAGACATAANCTGGCTTAATGCCTCCGCTCTCAGACAACAATCGTTTACCGATTAAGTCATTAAGCCAGAATTCGCGAGTCAATGTCGGNGCAACGACNCTNCCAGCCTCNAATCAAGAAATCACTTCNGTTGANNCAGGAGTTGAAATTATTGAAAAGTGTTATCGACAAATTTTCTTTCATGCNATGAAATCNGATCGGGATATTTATCTCGAATCNCAATATAAATNNGGAAGTNTTACAACTAGAGATTTTATACGAGGNTTNCTACTTTCTGATCGTTTTTATCGTGGATACNTTGCTTGTAACAGNAATTATCGAATNGTAGAGCAGGTTGTAGGCCGTGTCTTGGGACGNCCGGTTTACGGAGAGGATGANCANAGATCNTGGGCAATTGTGATTGCCGAAAAGGGCTTCACTGGCTTTGTTGATGCCATTCTTGATAGTCCAGAATATATCGATCGATTCGGATATGACGGCGTACCTGAACAAGTCAATCGGAAATTGCCTGGACGTGCAATTGGAGAGATACCGATTTATCAGAGCTTACCGAGGTACGGAGAATCCTGGCGCGATCGATTAATACAAAATGGAATGATGATGTCTGTTGCGATGTTTAATCAATTAAACAACACAACATCNGTTGCTCGACTGATATACCANAANCCTCAGGGAAGAAGNCTCAAAATATGGATTGCATTTTTAANANTTACNGGAGGCGGAAGNATAGTCNTAATCCTATCNATNTTCAGCAANATGTTCACAATACGCTGAGTAAAAGGCTCATTGATTAGTGTGGAATTAAAAGAAAATTCAGTTAAGGCTGCATTTGTCAGCCCCTCTAAAGTAGTACCTGAAAAATGTAACGGCAGTGAACCATGCCTAGGAGGTGAACTACGCGAAAAAGCCGTCTGGGTAGAAGAATCAGACTGTGTCGGCTGTCGCTACTGCGCACATGTGGCTAGCAATACATTTTTGATGATCCCCGAGACAGGTCGCTGTCGTGCAATTCGACAGGATGGAAACACCGTTGAACGAATTCAAGAGGCAATTGACACCTGTCCTGTNGATTGTATTCACTGGGTCGANTTTGAAGATCTCATTAAATTNAAAAANCGACAACTTGATTCCAGTGTTAATCGTGGAATACCACAAATTTAAGTAGACCAGAGACNATGCACATCAAAGGAAAGTGACCATCAATTGATNACTAATGTCAGCAAGACGCCCGAGTAAAAGGCTAAGGTGCAAATAAGGATAGAGGTTTCACAACAAAACACATCAGATACGCACCATAACAACGTTGATCACTGAATAGGAGTGTCGAGAAAATCTAATCAACATCTATTCCCCTGTATAGAAAGAGACATAGATAGAACTAGACACTGATTGGTAGCTTTCATACTCATCACTCACAGTCACTCATTTGANAAGTTTTAACTAGGTAAACCCGTCCTTGGATCGTTGACAAGCCCCCGTCAATACCGGGGCTTTTTCCTTACTACCTCATATAAATACTGTCCAGTGAAGATTAATTTAATGGAAGCAATTCATCAATGATCNCCATCAGGTGNACGCAGTATNACGGAAAATTGTATCAATCATGGATGATTTACTATAGGNCCAGAAGANAGGCGACCATGATCACACACACTTAAGTAATCATCAAGTCGGATAGGATTATGAATGCAATACTGGACGGAGATATCGCTTAATACAGAAAAATAGAGGTAATAGCAACTAACAGATCAACATCCAAGCTTAAAGGCAGTGATCAATAAGCAGCTTAAATAACTAGTCCTATAAAGAAGAGATATCTCACTCAGTCCTAATTGACCAACTTAAGTTGCACTAGATAAAACATTCATCAATCATTTCAAGCATCCGTTCTTGCGAGATGAGTTGCAAGTCGTCTTGTTTTTTGCGAAAGAAGTAAGAGCGGTGCTCTTGGCTAATGCCCTCAACCGCACTCGCCTTGCGTTCGAGCAGCTCAGCCAGCTTTTTACGACGAGCAGGGGACACGTGTAATGGGCGATTACTTTAAAGATGGAGGACTCAAACTTGAACTGCGGTAACTCACTTGTTCTCTCAAGATTCAAAGTTGCATCCCTTTACAGTGCATTAGGTTTGGGCATCGACGAAATGCCGAATGAAATTCCAGTTGGGTGGAAGAGATACGCGAACAACTCACTGATACAAAGCTGAGTGAAAGGTTAATGAAATCGGGGAATCAGCGTCAAACCTTATGCCAAGCAAGAGGTTTTCTAGGGATGAAAAATAACAATGTATAAGCTAATAGTACAGAAATTAGCTATCGAGAATAAAAGTCGAATATACTTTAAAAACTAATCGAACTTGACGTTACTAACCCTTTAGATAAGCCAGCAACAAAGAGTTGAATGCGGACTTTTAGGACCCTATGAGGACGGTGACTCGTCAGAATTAGATTGCGCAGAGGCGGTGGTGCGAGGCGTGCTATTGCCACCTTTGCGCTGGTCGGTCAGGCAGTAGCTCGGGTTTTGGTTACTGCCGATCACCACTACAGAGATCACATCGGTGGCATGCAGTCCTTTAGCGCTTGATGACGGCTGCGACAGACCAATCAATGAATTGATGAAAATAGCGTGGCTATAATGATATGGAATAAGGAAAATAAAAACGATAACTATCAATAGACACTTAAAAAAGACCGCAAGACGTCAAAATAATAACCGAAAACAGCAAGTGGTTTAAAATGTAATCATCAACCAATAACGTCCCAAAGATTGGAGCGAGAGTTTATGTTTAAGAAATCGGCGAGCAAACCTGGGCAAAATACAAACAATCAAAGATTATGCAAAGACCAATTTAAGCTATTTGGCAATATATAGCAGAATATTATCCTTTACCATGAAGAAAGAACTTAACACTAATGGGTGCCGAACCATGAACAACATGAGCCCAGGCGAACGATAAGCAGTGTCATAACACTAAGTGCGGCTGCAATAAAGGAAAGCCCCAAAGTTAACTGTCGATTTTTCTCAGTAGCCAACAGGTCGCCTGCGATATCGTCAAAATCACTCACCTCGATATGGGCCTCAGAGGACCGATATTGTATCAAACTTTACAATAACTACCTATCTCGGAGCGGGGATGTCAGCAGACGGTAATTTGACCTATTGCTCCAGCCCTCGGGCGCATTAGCTTTTAGCAGCAACCCCGACACAGCCCGCATTCGCTGCCGTCGGAACGCGCACACTCATTTTGAACAATCCATCACACCTCAGAGAAGCTGAACTGCAACGTCTCGAAGCATGCCTTGCGAAGAGCAAAAACCTTCCAACAGCAGTTCAGCCTCAGCAAGCTCCTCAGCTCCAAGACCTACAGAAACCTCAGAACAGCGATCAAGCGGCATAAGGGACAACTGTGATGTTGTCTCCCTAGAGCCCAGGCGCAGCAATCATTCACGTGTCCAGTGTGAGCTTCAAAAATTCAAGGAATTCAAAGTAGTCAAATCTGAGCAGTTGTTCTCGTATCAGCAGCGGGAAAGATTGGGCTCTCATGCCGTTAGCTCAGTCCTCAGAACGTTTCTGCGGCACTAACGTGTGCTCCTTGCCAAAAATCTAAGTCGAAAGGCAATCGAGCAATGCAGCATCTGCCAAGCCAGGTGGGAGAGCAATGATTATTGAAATGTAGTCACAGAAACACCTTTCGGAAAAATACAGATTTGTTTTGTTGACGGTTCCAGCAAGTTGCAAAGAGATTCACTTAAATTAGCGAAAATTTTCTTATCGAATGTCCCCTTCTGACCTGTCATCACTGAAATGGGAGTCAGACGGAGAGATGTCACCGCAAGACACCTTTAATCTTGTCAGAAAGCTTGCCAAAGTCGAAGAGGATGAAAAAGCATCTAATTTGCTTCAATTATCATCCAAACATAGACATTCAAAACAAGCTAGCAAGGTTGCAAAATCCAACAGGCTAGGATAAGGAAATATTCAAAATTTAAGTGCAGAGATGGCTGTAATACATCTACCCTTTAATGGGTAATTGCTGTTATATTTTCTACTCTTTAATTTCAACAATTTCCTGCGCCTGAATCATTTAGCACTTGGCATCTCTACTGCAACTGTTTTAGAGTAAAGCATTGTACTCAGGAGTTCCGAACGGTTATTCACCTAAAATACTACTAAATACGCAAGACCATGTTCAATATAGGCATCATGCTTGGTGAGCTTGAAATCAGTAACGCTACGGCATTGTTTCTGGCAATCATGGCACTGATCTTTGTAAGCAGCTTTGCTGTGGTTTCGCTTCAAACCGGAGACTTGATTAAGCCGCAAAAAACATCTGATGGGAATTCATCAGGAGACAGTCTGAATAAATAATATAGACATTAGTCTTCAGATGATGAGCCATCATCCATGCCGCGCCTCACCAAGACTTGTGTCAACCAGAGAACAACCACGAAACCAGTTGTGACAACGAAAAGAAGCATCTTTAATGAAATTGAGTCAGAATCTTAGATCAGACCACAATAAAGCTGATTCCGATCAAAACTNANACATGAACAGTCCTCTTTTAACAAGCACAAAGGGGAAANCCAGCAAACACTGATGAAGAACCATTTTTTGAAGCTGATCACTCTCGCTTCACTCACATTTGTCGTGATCACGCCAGTCTCAGCATTGCCGGCTTTGGAAGAACTTGCAATCAGTATGCAGGGAGAGGCACAAGGATGGGTTAATGCAACCTGCACGTACTACGGTCTCGGATGGATGAAAGCAGACGATGCTAAAGATGCACTCAAACGCTTAATGCAACTCATTCGTGCTCATCATCTGGATCATCTACATACAGACAACGTTACGAGAAAAGCATTAGAGCGTGATCCCNNNTGTAANAATATATGGCCAAAANTGGAGGCTTAAAGATAAAAGCNCGNCAAGATCAATCTGTTGACAATCGGCATTTAATTGATAAAGAATATATCTTATATCTAGAAAANACTAAAACGTTCTACTCCGGTGTGATGAGGTTGATCAATACCCCAGACTGCACGAACATCCGTTGAGNAACGCTTCATTAACACGTTTAAAGCATGCCCANTGCTTACTAAAATAATCAGTGGACAACTGTAGAAATCCATGAGTCGTAGAGCAGAACAACTCAACGAATAGATTGAAGCTGATGGGGTATCTGAATTAATTCAAAGAGCATCAATGATAAACACTGATTAAATGGCCTATTGAGGTCATCGTCGCAGAATGAATTTTTCAAGAGCAGATCGAATCAACCAGAACACTTTCCTGCCATCACGCAGCATCCAAGACCAGCCCAGGCAAAAGACACTGCGATAAGCGCTAGTCAATCGAAGCTCCTCTCTTGAGAAGCTCAAAGAGACGAAGGAGTGACCACGGAGATACTCCGAAGCGACTNCNAGGTGACTTCAGAGCAACTTGCTGGTAAAGTCAAGGCAAGAGACGCTCAGGCATGGCCAAGGCAGTCACCCGCGAAAACCAAGTCAAACTCACGGTGTCAGTACCACCAAGCCTGCATGTTCTGCTGCGCAGTTGGGCGATCTGCGAAGGTCGGGAACTCACCAGCGTGGTTCTTCAATGCTTGGAATTGTCGATTCGCCAGCTCAAAAGCAACGGATCAATCCCATCAGCTGCCNTTCAAAAGTACGAAACAGCTTGTGATGAACGATTGGCGGTTGGAGGTCTATGACGCTCTCCATCTCTCAAATGACTGAGGCACTCCATGCACCCACAATGGAGGCAGTCATTGCTCTTACTGAACGAACACAAACATTGGAATGCCATCCAACTGGCATGATCTACACCTTTTATCGTTCCATTGATCATTCGCTTCTTATTGGCTATACCGACAATCTTGAAGGCATGACCAACGATTTGCTTGGTCGAGATTTTTATTTGATTGCATCAAGACGGGGTACCCGTCGGGAAGACAAACTTACACGCATCACCCTAACGGAAAACAATGTGCCCTGCACCTATGGAGATCAATACTTTGATGCCTCTCACAACACAATAGGATTACTCAATCAATTAAACTGGCCTGTTGGAAATTTAACAAAGCTTCTCTGGCTTGATCACTCAGAATCAGACAACGATGATCCAACGATTCCAATCGAGTCATCCCCATCTGATTCATCATTCATTGAAGAATTCTGATGACGCGTACGTGATGTAATAAGACATACCAGGTTGTTCAGTGTTGGAGAATTGATCGCGTAGCCGACCCTCAAGATTCACCTGATCAAAGGCGAAAGCGCTGAACGGAATCCCCATGAGAACTATCACAGTGATAACCGCCCAGTTCCATTGATCTGCTTTGTGCATCCTGAAATTGGAGATCGCTCTCCATCTTCCGCATCACGAGTCATGCAAAGCGATGAGTCGTCTCAGAATCAGCAAAGAAATTCCTGAGAAAATCTCATGCTTGCTTGAGCATCAAGATTAAAAGCCATGCTCCAATCGCGCTCGTTGAACAAAAGCTTTCACTTGGTCCCGCTCGACTCCGGGCAGATGGCCATCAGCAACAGCGCGATAGTGGTCTGCAACAGACCAAGCAGTTGTCTTGGTATCAGAAATAAAACGGGGAATCAAATGAAGATGAAGGTGCTGAGCACCTTCACCAAAGGCAATGGCATAAACACGATCACAACCGGTCAGAGACCGAACCAGATGACTAGCTTGTTGAACTGCTTGTCCCCAAGATTCAGCTTCTTCTTCCATGAAGTCAACAGGTCCGCCGCAGTGACGAAGCGTGTCNAGTAAAAGCCATCCAAGCAANGGTGCAGGTGCAACGTGGTGGCGAACCACCCANAGATCTGTGCGGCANATCTCAAAATCAGAGATTTGCTTGNANTCAGCATGAATTTGGCAAATGGCGCAAGACGCTGTCATCGNTTGGCGATCCCTCGACCATTCCCGATCAAGCCAAGATCAATCACAGCTCCAATCGCGACGATCAAAATGCCGCTGAACGACGACAACCCACCAAAGGACGCCGTAGCCCAGCAGAAGCCAAGCGTTGTTGTCGGCAGAAACAGCAACCCGAGCAATGGCATCACAGGGTTGGGAACGGCTAGGCCGCTAAAGGGTGTGAGAACGAATGCTGCGTTGAAGAACCAAATCAGCACCAAAACCAACCGTGGAGCCAGTAGGCCAAGCGCAGCAAACAGACACATGTAGTGAGTGGAAATGTCGTCGCCCCATGCATAGCGACTCAACATGCCATGGGGAACAAATCAAACCTCCAAATTGCAGTTCACCCCGATCTCAAAGGGAACAGCAGCATTTGGCAAGCTGAGCAATGTGGATGACAACAAGGCAAGGTCCTGTGGCTGCGTCATGGCGTCAGGCTCGACGTCGCTGACAGAACGTGCCATCTCCGTGTTGACCCAACTCGGGCACAGAGCTGTAACGCGAATGCCATGGTCCCAACCTTCATTCCGCATGGCCTGACAGAGACCGTAAAGAGCGAATTTGCTTACTGGATAACCAGCCATTCGACCCTTGACCCGCTTGCCACTCATGGACACCAACACCTGAACGCGACCCTGCCCACTGGTGATCAGTTGTGGCCAAGCTGCCCGTGTGAGGGTCCAAGGTCCTCTCACATTGATGGCCCAAAGTGCATCAACATCTTGTTCCTGTTCATCCGAAAACAACAATGGCGTGCGATGCAGCACTCCGGCGCAATGGATCACCGCATCAAATCCACCAGACCAGGCCGTCGCGGCATCAACCCAGTCCATCGCTGATTCAGCTGACGTTGCTTCATAGGGATGCACCATCAACTGATCGGGACAGGCGGACGGATCCAACGATGACGACAGCAGGTCATTTGGATGACGAACTCCGAGGCTCAGACGATGTCCATCCAGCAACAAACGCTCTGCAATCGAGCGACCAATTCCACGGCTTGCACCGCTGATTAAAACAGTGCGTTGCGGCATAACGGTCATGGCAAGAAATCAAGCAACAAGAGGTCTGGATCTGTAGCAATTTTCAGAAGGTCGCAATGAGTTCTGGTCAAAAAACCCTCTTGAACAGAAGACTCTAAAAATTGAATTAGACCGTCGAAATAACCATTCACGTTGAGCAGGGCAATGGGCTTTTGATGAAGACGCAATTGCGCCCAACTCAAGGCTTCAAATAACTCATCAAACGTGCCAAATCCACCGGGCAATGCAATAACACCATCTGCTAAATCAAGCATGCGCTGCTTACGTCCATGCATTGATGCAACCCGGTCAAGTTGTGTCAAACCTGGATGGGCGATTTCCGAATCCATCAACAACTCCGGGATCACTCCGATGACCTCACCCCCCTCAGCGAGGACAGCATCGGCAATGACACCCATTAACCCGGAGTTGGCAGCTCCATACACCAAGTCATAACCACGCTTAGCCATCCCTTGGCCAAGCTGTCTAGCTGCATGCTCATACATCGGGTTAATCCCCATTTTTGAACCGCAGTAGACGGCCAGTCGCTGACCCATGGGCTGGGATAAAACACCCTCCATCCTGCCCATCACTCGCAACAGGCTCAAAGAATCACGACAATGCCAATCGATTTCAATGGGAGATCTGATGCGGGCAACGTCAATGCGGATCTTGATGACCGGTGCCACCAGTGGCATTGGGTTGGATGCTGCCCGCCGGTTACTCGCCGAAGGCCATGAGCTGATCGTTCTATGTCGTGACCCGGAACGAGCGACCCAACGTCTTGGGGAAGCAACCGACAAACTTCAACTTCTGCAAACAGATTTAGCCGACTTAACGGAGGTGCATGAAAGCTGTCGTCGGCTGCTGAGACTGAATCAGGAGCTTGATGCCATGGTGCTAAATGCGGGCCTTCAGTACGCAGGAGACAAGAGGCCTCGATTCAGCGCCCAAGGCATTGAATTGACCTTCGCCGTGAATCATCTGTCCCACCAGCACATTGTGAATCAACTCCTCCCCTTGATGACGTTGTCGAACAACGGGCGGATCGTGATCACGGCTTCTGAAGTGCACAATCCCACCAGCGGAGGGGGGCGTGTTGGGAAACCAGCCAGCCTTGGATCATTGCATGGGCTCAACAACGAACGTGGCTTTGTGATGGTGGATGGAAGCACATCCTTTGATGCCGATAAGGCCTACAAAGACAGCAAACTCTGCAACCTGCTATTTGCACGTCAGCTCGTTACCAAGTTGAACCAAAACCAAACTGCTATTCCAGTGATTACTTGGAGTCCTGGACTAGTCATCCCCCGCAGTTCCGATGGCTTCTTCCGGTACAGCCGTCAAATCAATCCTCTGGGACAACTCTTGTTTGCATTTGTAGCAAGGGATCTGTTGCGTTTGACAGTCTCGGTAGAGAGTGCGGGAGAGCTTCTGGTTGGGCTGATCAGCAGAGACGATTTAGGCCCAGGATTTCACTACTTGAACAACACGCTTAAAGGGCCTGGACAGCATCAATTTTTAGACACTCAAACCTCNCCAGAAGCCTCAGATCAGAGCTTGGCCANAGACTTGTTTGAACGCAGTGATGAATTAATCAGAATGGCACTGAAGGAATCAAACACCGAAATCTAGAGGGCATCAGCCTGATAACGAAAGACTCGGTTTGGAATCACACTGATATTGACATCGATATCGTCAAGACCAAAATCTACCGCCCTAGACTTAAAGCGCTTGAACACATCATCCAACACCGCACGAGTGAGCATCTTTTCTGGAGCATTAAGAACGAGATCTAAAGTTGCCTGATTATCCACCACACGCACATTGCTGTAGAGGATGCGAATATGGGACCATAAAAATGGATTCGCCTTCACAACCTCAAAATGTTGAGCACGCCCGGATTTAAAGCGTCGAAACTCTGCATCCATATGCTGGCGAACACTAAAATCATGCAAGGAAGATGACAGCGGAATACATAACAAACCCAAAAAGCCAAGCCAGATCAATACATTTCTCCAGCAACGCCCCAAAGAGCCATACTGCTGAAGAAGGAATACGATTAAACTAGCAAATGTAATCCCGATCAAATTAGCAAGGAACAACAGGAAAGAACCTTCCGTAATCTGATTACTCAATCCAGCTACTGTTCCACGGCCAAAAACAGCAATTACATCAGAGCCCATGGTTAGGCCTATCCCGCTCACACAAAGAGGAGGAACCAATGCAACTGCAATTGCGACACCAGCAATAGAATTGGACAACCGTTCTCGCGTCATCGAAAACGAACCAGCAACAGCCGCCGCAATCGCGATCCCTAAATCAATAAGATTTGGCGATGTTCTTGCTGTGATTTCCGATTGAATATATGAAATCCCAAGGAGCATACTGATTAAGGCTGACGCCGCAATTACACTGGTCACGCCGAGACTAACGGTGACGGCAGAGCGGCGAATCAAACGACCATCAGCCACTGCAATACCAAAAGCGAGGCTTAGAATTGGGTCCATTAATGGAGCCACAATCATGGCCCCGATAACAACTGCAGTGCTGTTAGAAATTAATCCAAGTGTGGCTATAACACTTGAGCTAATGAGAAGAACAAAAAAGCCAAGCGAGGGCTTCGATGAGGCAATTCTTTTTTCATAAAGCTCAATTCGAGGAACACGAGATTCAAGATTCAGTGTCCACTGACCACTGATCGTTCCGAACAGCTCCGCCAACGGATTCGCCATCTACCCAAGGATTTGTTCTTAGTGTGCGCAAAATCATCTGTTCAGCCACAACTTGTTGAACTGAACGCAACGTGAATGGCGATCGAACCGTCGGGGGAACTCTCTGCTTTAGCTGCTGCACTGTTGTGGACACTGTCCAGCGGGCTCTGGCGGTCGGTGAGCGGACAAGCATCGGCCGTACAACTCAACTCAATCAAAAACAGCCTGGGCACATTGTTCTTTTTNCCGGTTCTAATCCGGATCCCCTGGCGTGATCACCCAGGCGCCATCGCCGCCTTACTGATGAGCGGTGTGATCGGAATTGCTCTGGGCGACAGCCTCTATCTCGCGGCACTTCGTCGCATTGGGACACGACGGACTCTCACAATCGAAGCTGCAGGACCTGTGCTCGCCAGCATTGGGTCGTTGCTCATTCAAGGCGAATCACTCACGGTGCTGGACTTCGCTGGCGCCGCACTTGTCGCATGGGCTGTTCTGCTCATCGCCAACCGCACAACATCAGCTTCGTCAGAATTGGTATTCGATCGTGATGGCGTTCTGCTGGCCTTGGGATCTGTGGTGAGCGGTCTCACAGGTGCATTTCTGGCTCGAGCCGTTCTGCTTGAGGGTCAGTTTTCAGCACTTGATAGTGCAGCGATTCGTCTTCTCGGCGGGATGGTGGTCTGGCTGCCGATGTGGTTAAAACGTCAATCGTTCCCAACGCTGTCGAGTTTTGACGGTCTCATCAGGGTTCTGGTCGCCACCTTGCTGGGAACCAATNTCGGAATCCTTCTTCAGCAGATGGTGTTCAGAACCCTGGCCGTCGGCCCAGGAGTGACCTTGATGAGTACTGCNCCTTTGATGGCGCTTGCCATCGCAAGGNTTCGCGGTCAAANACTCGACATNTATGAAATCGCGGCCGGTGTGTGTGGTGTCGCAGGCGTCGCGCTGACAAGTTGGTGAAGATCCTTGGATAACAAGGCTGAATACTCCTCTGAAAAACCGAGAACCACAAGATCAAGACCGCAACCGCAGGAAGGCTTCCAAGATGTATCGGGGGCCGCTTCAAACCAGCTATCCAAACGAGGACCAACCATCTGGATCTGCAGCGGAAGTGGCTTACCAGCCAACCAGACACGACCCTTGAGACGGACGACCTGGCAAGGCCCAACACGGTCTTTTAGGCGCTGTTCTAGGGCTGCACGGTCAACATCTCCCTCAAAACGAATCACGCTTCCTTTGACCTCCACATGGGTGTGATCGTGATGATGGCCATGGTCATCGTGATCGTGGTGGCCATGATCGTGATCGTGCCCCTGGTTGTTGGGGCTGTGCTCGTGATGATGAGCCAGTCCCAGAACAATCTGAGGATCGACACCACCCCGTTCCATGGGAAGGGCGGGAGTGCCGACACGACAGCTCTGCTTGAGCTGGTCGGACACGCGAACAAGATCCTGGTCAGCCACGCAATCAGCGCGGCTGATCAACACCAAATCAGCGGCTTGCAACTGATCCTCAAACAACTCATCAATCGCCGTGAGGTGATCCAGGCTTGGATCCTCCTGACGCTGCTTCTCCAAGGTTCCAGGATCAGCAACAGGACTCCCCCCAGCGAGGGCTTGACCATCCACAACGGTCACAACACCGTTGATCCGCACCCGTGAACGGATGTCGGGCCATTCAAGGGCCTGCAACAACGGACGTGGCAAGGCAAGACCACTGGTTTCAACAACAATTCCATCCAGATTGTTCGCCCGCTCGAGCAGGCGTTCCATCGTCGGCAAGAAATCGTCCTGAACAGTGCAACACAAACAACCGTTGTTCAGTTCAACGAGGCGACCCTCCAGCTCGTCATCAGGGCAGAACCCACAACTGCGGATCAAATCACCGTCGAGGCCCACACTTCCAAATTCATTGACCATGACGGCCAACCGCTGACCGCTGTTTTTCAGAAGTTCGCGCAACAACGTTGTTTTCCCGGCTCCTAAGAAACCGGTAATCACCGTGACGGGTAAACGCTTCAACATTGCGTGCGGCCGATTCAAGGACGACAGCCGAGGCTCTCACGAGTGTCGACTCCACTCCGTGAATTCACACCAGAAGCCGACGCACACAGAGCACGTTGCTGAGGCAGGTCCATCACAGCATTGGTGAAGTCGGCTCCCTCGATCACAGCATTGGTGAAGCGGCTCTGCATCATCATCGCGTTGGTGAAGTTGGCACCACGCAAGTCAGCCTCATCAAATCGGCTGGCGAAGGCGACCACGTCTTCTAGATCAGCATCACGAAGGTCAGCTCCCTGCAATTGAGAGGTGTTGATCACAGCACCGCGAAGGTCCGTTCCCGACAGGTCGACATCACGAAGGTCGGCCTTCAGGAATTCCTTTTCCTTGAGGTCGAGGCCGTGCATATCAGCTGTGATTTCTTTTACGGCGAACTGACCGCGTAACTCAGGGGCTGTAATCGCAAACACCCGTGAAGGAGCAGAGACCTGCGCGCAAACGATCAAAAGCCCAACTAATACAGCGAAACAACGGCGAAACAGGCCTGTCATCAGTTCGAACCGTCCACTGAGGGTTAACTTGTCCGCTCACGTTATGGCAGCTGCCCGGGGACCGACGCGTCATGGCCATGACTTTGCGAGTGGTAGTTCCACCTCATCCACTCATTGCCCATTGGCTGACGGTTCTCAGGCATCAACACACGCCGGCCCCTCTTTACGGAACGGCCCTTCAGGAACTCGGCCGTTGGTTGACCTACGAAGCAATCCGCGATTGGTTGCCCCACCGGCCTCAGGTCGTTTCAACAGCAACTGGAGACGCCGAAGGCAGCGTCATCGAGTCCACCGTGCCACTCCTTGCTTGTCCAATTCTTCCTGCCGGTCTTGAGCTGTGGCAGGGAGCCCGCAGCGTGTTGCCCGAAGCAACATTGTGTTTGGCTCCCCCAAACCAAGTCGAGAACAACGCTGGAGTGATTCTGTTTGTTGATCAGATCTCGGATGGTGAACGGGAAGTTGCTCTGTTGAATGGTCTGATGGAATCCGGCGTTGAAGGCCGTCGGGTGCGTCTGATCACTGCCTTAACGGCCAGCCCGGGGTTGAAGCTGATCGGTGAAACCATTCCTGATCTCACCCTGCACACCGCTTGCATCGATCCTGACCTGACTGAGGACGGCGATATCAGCCCTGGGATTGGTGATCCTGTGCAACGTCTCAACATCAGAACCAATTCCCCTGACTAGGCTGAAGGTCTGCGAGTGACGTGATGAGTCAGCACCACCCATCCTCCTCTGGATCCTTGGCAACACTGGTTACCGGAGCGGTAATCGGAGCCGCAGGCTTGGCCTTTTGGCTCTTGAACGAAGCCGATCGTCGGCGCCGTCTCGGCCAACAACGTTCGATGCTCTACGCCCCGCGCATGCAGGACGGCTCGGAGGTACTCAACACCCATCTGAATGGCCGCAGCGGCAATCAGCAACTGGAAGAGCGCGTGGAGCGTTTGAACGCTGAAATCGCTCGTGTTCGTAGCCAGCTGGAGCAGTTGGGATCCGAAGACTGAGCGCTCGGTAGGTTGGCCGAATCTCCACAGGTCCGACCTGCACCATGCTCCGTTCCGACGCCGTCACCAAGGGGATTCAGCGTTCGCCCAACCGCGCGATGTTGCGTGCCGTCGGGTTCGGGGACGGTGATTTCGGAAAGCCAATCCTTGGGATTGCCAACGGATACAGCACGATCACACCCTGCAACGTCGGGCTCAACGATCTTGCAAAACGAGCTGAAGACGCAGCACGACTAGCCGGTGGAATGCCACAGATGTTCGGCACCATCACCGTCAGCGACGGGATTTCCATGGGCACTGAAGGGATGAAGTATTCCCTTGTCAGCCGCGAAGTCATCGCGGATGCGATCGAAACGGCCTGCAACGGTCAAAGCATGGATGGCGTCTTAGCGGTAGGCGGCTGCGACAAAAACATGCCAGGGGCCATGCTCGCCATGGCACGCATGAATATTCC
Organism: Synechococcus sp. ARS1019; assembly: GCA_002690325.1. GTDB lineage: Bacteria > Cyanobacteriota > Cyanobacteriia > PCC-6307 > Cyanobiaceae > Parasynechococcus. Next base: position 15,864 of record NZED01000056.1, on the reverse strand, counting down.
TTCTGTCTTCGTTTACGGCGGAACAATCAAACCCGGAAAACTGGGCGGCTGCGATCTCACGGTGGTGAGTGCCTTTGAAGCCGTAGGGCAATTAACCAGCGGAAAAATCGACGAAGAACAACTCACGGCGGTTGAAAAAAACGCCTGCCCTGGTGCAGGAAGCTGCGGCGGCATGTTCACCGCCAACACGATGAGTGCCGCCATCGAAACGATGGGCCTCAGTCTTCCTTACAGCTCAACCATGGCAGCGGAAGATCAGGAAAAGGCCGATAGTGCTGCACGTTCGGCAGAGGTCTTGGTCGAAGCGGTGAAGGCCAACATCAGGCCCCTGGACCTTCTCACCAAACAAGCATTTGAAAACGCCATCAGCGTGATCATGGCCGTGGGTGGTTCCACCAATGCAGTGCTGCATCTCTTGGCGATTGCGCGTACCGCAGGGGTGGACCTCGGCATCGATGATTTCGAACGAATCCGTCAGCGGGTCCCTGTGATCTGTGACCTCAAGCCCAGCGGGCGTTACGTGACCGTTGACTTGCACAATGCTGGCGGCATCCCCCAGGTGATGAAACTGCTCCTCGATGCTGGGTTGCTCCACGGCGACTGCCAAACGGTGGAGGGAAAAACTCTGAAGGAACTGCTTGCTGATGTGCCCTCTGCACCAGCTAGCGATCAAGACGTGATCCGACCACTCAGTAATCCGCTTTATGCCAAAGGACATCTAGCGATCCTCAAGGGCAACCTCGCTAGCGAGGGCAGCGTGGCCAAAATCAGTGGCGTGAAAACACCTGTGCTCACAGGTCCAGCTCGGGTCTTCGAGAGCGAAGAGGATTGTCTTGCCGCCATCCTCGACAAGCAAATCCACGCTGGAGATGTCGTCGTCGTTCGCTATGAGGGCCCGGTCGGTGGTCCTGGAATGCGAGAAATGCTTGCCCCCACCTCCGCGATTGTTGGCCAGGGATTGGGCGACAAAGTGGCACTAATCACCGATGGACGATTCAGCGGTGGCACCTATGGATTGGTTGTGGGCCATGTAGCCCCTGAAGCTGCCGTTGGCGGAATGATCGGGCTAGTTCAGGAAGGGGACAGCATCACAGTGGATGCCGACCAACTGTTGCTTCAGCTCAATGTGGATGAGGCTGAACTGAGCCGTCGAAGGGCGGCATGGAGCAAACCTCAGCCTCGTTATCGCACTGGAATCCTGGGCAAGTATGCCCGTTTGGTCAGTACGAGCAGCAAAGGCGCCGTCACCGATCAGCCGGATTGATCAACAGGCTGCAACAAGGAACGCAATCGTCGGCTTAATGCTTCGAGGGGTACCGCATCCTGAGGAGCACTGCAGCGTTCTCCGCTAGCCCCATCCATCCAAACCGGATGCCGCCCATGCCAAAGCATCGGGCGGTCCGGTTGATCCCACCAACTCAACATCAAGTTGATTTCGATGCCACTGCGATAAATCTCTAACTCGAGATCGCGATCACAGTGGCGTTGCCCCTCCTGATCGCGACATTCGATCCGTACGGTCAGATCTTCAACAACCGACTGATCGTCATCACCACCGGCGAGCAACACCACTGAATGACTCCAAGGCTTGAGGCAAACATCCGCTGAACGGGCGATCAGAACCTGCAGATCCATCTCTCAAGGAAATGTTCGGATGGACCGAAGCAACAGTCGGATCGGCCCAGAACGGAAGCCCGGATTCAAAGCTCCATCGTCGCCAAATTTGGAATGCAACACCTGTATGCGCGTCAGCCCAGAGGCGTCAAACCTCAGCGGTAGGCCAACCGGCTTGGCGCGCACCGTGGGCCGCAGTGCAGCGAAGGGGATGTCGATGACGGAAATGCCAGAGGCTTGCGTTGGAACATCAAGGACCCAACGCAACCCTCCCGGGATCAGCTCGGTCAGACCTAGAGCACCATCCCGGCAACCAAGAGCAATTTTTAACGTGCGCCCCTCGGCCTCTAGCTCAAATCGCAACCCGGAGACCTCTGAAAGATTCAAAGGCGGCGAAAGGCGGGGGGAGCGACAGCTCACAAAGCCGCCGCCTTGTTCCACCAGCTCACCATCCAACAGCAAGCCGTCTGCATTGACACGACAACCAGCCCGTGAGCGGCCTCCCATGATCGTGTCGTTCAGACACGACCATTCAGCGAAGTCATTGCCCTGAAAAAGGAACGTGTCAGAGGCCAGCGGCTGCATCCTGGTCCGTAAGGATCAGCACATCATTAGCAGGTTGAACCAGGCGTGCGGGGGTGCGTTCAGATGATTCAGAAGGATCAATGAGTCGGCGCAGTGCCTGTTGCTTGGCTTCTCCGGCGACAAGAAAGATCACCTGACGAGCCGCACTCAACACAGGAGCAGTCAGGCTGATGCGATCCAACCCTTTGCCTCGCCCAACGGTTGCCCAAACATCCGTCACTCCTGGAGCATCGGTTCCTGGAAAGAGTGACGCCGTATGACCATCGTCACCAAGGCCGAGCACCATGACGTCAAAAATCGGGGGCTGGCCTGGGCAGATTCGCGACACGAGGTTCGCAAAGACGTCTGCACTGGCGTCTGCAGACGCCAACTCGACCGTCGGAACCGGGTGAAACGTGGCCTTCCCTCCAGGGCCCTGAGCCATCAATGTGGAACGCAGCATTCGAGCGTTACTGGAATCGTCTTCTGCGGCGACCCAACGTTCATCCCCCAGGACGACGTCGACGCGCTCCCACGGAAGACGCTCTTGGCCCAAAAGGGAGTAGGCCCTTCCAGGAGTAGACCCACCAGACAGCGCAATTTGACAGCGATCGCGTTGGTCGAGGGCAAGGGAGATTTGGGCTGCAATGGTCTGCGACGCGCGACGGGCAAGATCTTGCGCATCAGTGGCACGCTCGAGGCGGTAGTTGCTCATAACGACCCCCCGATCAGTTCAACCACTCGGTGTGGAAGCTGCCGTCTTGATCCACGCGCTTGTAGGTGTGAGAACCGAAGCAATCACGCATGGCCTGCACAAGGTTCTGAGGCAGGCGACCGGTTCGATAGCTGTTGATGTAATCCAGCGTGCTGCTGAAGCACGGAACAGGAATTCCCGCTTCCGCAGCACCAGCCACAACCTTGGCGAGCCCTGGCAAGCGACGGTTGACTTGCTCAGCAAACCAAGGGTCGATCATCAAATTTTCGAGCTGAGGATCGCTGTTGAACGCATCTTGAATGCGCTTCAGAAGACGCGAACGAATAATGCAGCCACCCTTCCAGATCTGTGCGATCGAAGGCATGTGCAGGGAATAGTCAAGATCATTGGAGGCGATCCGAAGCAACTCCATCCCCTGGGCGTAACTGGCCACGCAACTCAGTACCACCGCATCCATCAGAGGAGCCATGGCATCGCCGGGTTGACCAAGATCGAAATCGATCACGGCTGGACCCTTGAGGATTCCCTCCGCGTGAACCCGTTGCTGCTTGATCGAACTCATCACACGACCATTGAGAGAGGCATAAATGGTTGGAACCGGAGCGCCCATCTGAAGGGCCGTTACAACAGTCCAAAGGCCAGTGCCCTTCTGGCCTGCCTGATCCATGATTTTTTCAACGAGATCAGCACCGTCATCGGGATCCTTTGTGCGAAGACAGACCTCCGTGATCTCAACTAAGTAGGAGGACAACTCTTCCGTGGCATTCCACTGAGCCAACACGTCGGCCATTTGGACACCAGACATGCCCTTGACCCGCTTCATCAGGTCGTAGGCCTCAGCAAGGATTTGTTCAATTCCGTACTCAATGCCGTTGTGAACAGTTTTCACCAGATGACCAGAGCCACCAGGGCCGATGTAGGTCACGCAAGGGCCATCCTCAACTTGGGCCGCCATCTTGCTGACCAAGCTTTCAATCGCGTCGTAGGAGCTTTTTGTGCCTCCTGGCATCATGCTTGGTCCCTCTAGAGCACCTTTGGCACCACCGGAAACACCCATGCCAATAAAGCCGAAGCTTTTGCTTTCGAGCTGCTGAACACGGCGTTCCGTGTCTTGATAATCGGAATTTCCGCCGTCAATTAGGAGATCACCCTCCTCGAGATAAGGAGAAATCTGATCAACAACTGCGTCCACAGCTGGACCAGCCTTGACCATCATCAAAATTCGACGAGGACGCTCGAGCTTGTCAACAAAATCCTTGAGGTCCGTGGCGCCTTGAATATTTTTGCCGGCGCCACGCGCATTTAAAAACTCTTCTGTTTTGGAATAGGTGCGGTTATAAACAACGCTTGAAAATCCATTGCGCTCAGCGTTGAGGACAAGGTTTTCGCCCATCACACCGAGACCAATCAGACCGAAATGAGATTTGGACATGGCCTGAGGGACACGTGAACACTGGTTCAGTGTGAGCAGAAAGCCGTGTGCCGTCTGCTGTTGACACATGTTCTGTCAGGAATAAACCATCAAGCCCCCTCTGGGGACTTGATCAGTTCTGCGCGTGCTGGCTTAACCGGGTGATCAAAGGATCAAATCACAGTTCCATCAGGGATGGTTGCATTCTTGACAACAACGACAATGCCATTGCGAATGTAAAAACCTTGATCGGGGCGATCAGCTTCCTCAACACGATCTTTATTGACGATCGTGACGTTGGAACCAATCCGTGCATTTTTATCGAGGATGGCTCCTTTGACCGTTGTGCCTTCACCAACACCAAGAGGAATGCCGCCGCGTTCCCTCAGCAATGCACGCTCATCTGAGGATTCGAAGTAATCAGCACCCATCACCAATGTTTCTTGCACAACAGCATCGGTTTCAACTCGACTCCTCACACCAAGCACACAGTGATGAATGCTGCAGGATTTTAAAATGGAGCCTTCACCAATGATTGAATCCGTGACTTGTACATCAACAAGCTTGCTGGGAGGCAAATAACGAGGACGGGTATAAATCGGGAATTTTTCGTCATAGAAGCTGAACGGAGGCGTTGGCTGCTGAGTGAGAGCCAAGTTCGCTTCATAGAACGCTCCAATGGTTCCAATGTCTTCCCAGTAATCGTTGAAGACATAGCTCTGAAGCTTGTCACCACGGGCAAGAGCTTCAGGAATCACTTCTTTTCCGAAGTCTTTGTGCTCAGGATGGCCATCAAGAAGATCGAACAGAGTCTTCCTACTAAAGACATAGATGCCCATTGATGCCAAATAAGGCTTCTCTTTCGCTGCTTCAGCTGTTAAACCGAAACGCGAAGTGTCAACAGCCATTGCCTTTAGAGCCTCACCTTTGGGCTTCTCACGAAACTCCTTGATGTCAGCATTGTCATCGGTCCTCATCAAGCCAAAGGCTTCTGCCTGGGCTGGGTCAACAGGGAGAGCAGCCACCGTTAGATCAGCGCCGGTGCGACGGTGATGCTCCACAAACTTGCTGTAGTCCATGCGATACAGCTGATCGCCGGACAAAATCAGATACTCATCAACGTCCCATTCTTGGAAGAGCCATTGGTACTTCCGAACAGCATCAGCGGTGCCCTCGAACCAGGACGGACTATCGGGTGTTTGTTGAGCCGCAAGAACCTCTACAAAACCTTGGCCAAAAGATGCACTTAAATTAAAGCTCTGGCTTAAATGACGATTCAAAGACGCACTGTTGAACTGCGTCATGACGTACATCTTGTTGATGCCGGAATTGATGCAGTTGCTAATGGGAATATCAATCAAGCGGTATTTACCAGCCAAAGGCACAGCTGGCTTAGCCCGCATCTTGGTCAACGGATAGAGGCGAGTACCTGCACCGCCGCCGAGAATGATTGCAAGTACCCGCTTCATGTCTAGTCCCGAGATCGGCGTGACCAGATGAACTTACTAGGGTTTTCCCGATATCGAACGCCCTTGGGGATCAATCCAACGAGATTGCTGGGAATCAGTCCGCGACAGCTCGAAATCAGGAGTCCGTTGCAGGATCCAAATTAAACAGTCGCTCAACTGTACGAAGCGCTTGCTGGCGATCAGTGCGATTCTGAGGTGCCCTTAACTGAGTAACAGGGGTATGGAGAATCTTGTTGATGATTCCCTTACTCAGAGCCTCAACAACCTTGCGCTCACGGGCAGAAAAATCAGGCCCCATACGACTCAACGCTTTCTGCAATTCCTCAGCACGGACAGCCTCCATTGATGAGCGAAGTCTGTTAATCGTTGGCACGGCTTCCAGACTGTCCCACCAGTCAAGAAATTGCTGCGCTTCCTGGCGCAATAAGTCTTCCGCTTCGCGAGCCATCGCTTGACGCGCTTCTTGGTTGCGGGCGACGACTTCTTGAAGGTCGTCGACGTCATACGACTCGACACCGTTCACACCTGCAGCATCCGCGGCAATGTTGCGCGGCACCCCAATATCAATCAACCGCAAAGTGCTGCGGCGGTTTAGGGGTTGCAATCGATCCGCGTCAATAATCGGATCATCGGAAGCTGTGCTGGTGAACACCAGTGAACAGGTGCTCAAAAACTGATTCAATTCCGAGAGGGGTCGACACTGAATCGGTAAGTCGGGGAAATCCCGTGCCAAGAGTTCAGCACGTTCAACTGTTCGATTGAGAAGAACCACCCCTGAAGCACCTTTCGCTTGCAGATGCTGAAGCAGCAGACGGCTCATCCTGCCCGCGCCGACAACAGCGATCTGCTCCGTTTCCAGAGTGACTAACTGATCGAGCCCTCTGGACTGACCAAGTTTGAGTTGAGCCAGCTCAACCGCTGCGGAACTAATCGAAACAGCACCTGTTCCAAGGTTGGTCTCACTACGGACCCTTTTTCCAGTGCTGACGGCTTGCGTCAACAAACGATTCAAAATGGGGCCAAGAGATTTGTGCTCTTGACCCAAGCGCATCATCTTCTTGACCTGAGACAGGATTTGGCCTTCTCCCAGAACCAAACTGTCCAGACCCGCAGCCACCCGCATCAGGTGGTCAACCGCATCCTCGTGGTGAAAACTGAACAGATGAGGTGAAAGTTCATCGGTCTTCAGACCGGAATGTCCACTCAAAAAATCGTTGACAGCTGATACTCCCAGATCAGGGTTGCGAACGAGGGTGTAAATCTCGAGGCGATTGCAGGTGCTGAGGATCGAAGCCTCTAACACCTGTTCATTGCCCCTCAACGATTGGAGGGACGTCTCCATGGTCTGCTCAGGGATACTCAGGCGCTCCCGGATTTCGAGCGGTGCCGTGCGATGACTTAGGCCGACGACGGCAATGTGCATGAAGACGTTCCTCTCAACCAGAAAATGACGATCAGTTCAGAGCAATGCTCTGAGCGCCGTCTTTGATGTGCACGGTGTTGGTGAAGCGGCAGGTGTTATCCAAGTTGCTGATCACCAAGCTGCTCGTACGGGTGCAGTCGTTTTCGAACTTAACTCCATTGAAGAGCAGACCATCGGTTATGCCGCTGCCTGCGAAGACAACATGCTCACCACAGGCCAGTTCAGCTGCGTCGTAGACCTTATCGGGGTCGGTGATGCCCATCTCGGCCAATCGGGCCAAGTTGCCTTCCTTCGTCATATCCGCCCACTCGGACGTTTGTGCAATCGCTGGGTCGTAGACCAGCTGACCTTGGAAGTGACCACCCAGAGCGCGCATGGCGGCTGCGGAAATCACCCCTTCAGGTGCAGCACCAATGCCCATCAGACAATGGGTGCCTGTACCGGCGAAACCGCAGGCAATCGCAGCCTGCACATCACCATCAGAGATGGGCTGAATACGAGCGCCGGTGGCACGAATTTCTGCAATCAGATCCTTGTGACGTGCACGGTCCATGACCACGATGGTGAGCTCGTCAGGAGCTAAACCCAGGCACTCACTGAGGATTTTGATGTTTTCAGTAGCTGATTTGTTGATATCAACCTTGCCTTTGGCTGCCGGGGGTGCAGCCAATTTCTTCATGTAGAAGTCAGGTGCATTGAACAGACCACCACGGTCGGATGCGGCCAAAACTGCCATCGAGCCACGCTGGCTGAACGCGCAGAGGTTGGTGCCTTCGCAAGGATCAACTGCAAAGTCAACGCCAGGGCCGGTGCCACTGCCCACTTCCTCACCGATGTAAAGCATCGGAGCTTCGTCGCGCTCGCCTTCACCGATCACGATGCGACCCTGCATCTGGATTTTGCCCATGCGCTTGCGCATGGCTTCCACAGCAGCAGCGTCGGCTTCATCCTTGAGGCCTTTGCCTGAAAGCTTGGCGGAGGCAATCGCTGCCTGCTCGACAACCTCGAGAATTTCCTGAATGAGGGTCTGATCCACGTGACTCCGGTACTGGGGTGGTGAGGGATTGAGAGGTGCTTGTGGCAGGACAACATGCCGCTACCGCAAGGGATCTCAACACAAAAGCGCGGCTCACTGTATCAGTGAAGCCTGGGTGGCCTGCCATCTCGTCGGCTTCTATAAGCTCTCGCCAGTTATTTGTATTCAATGTCAAATCAACATCGCCCTATTCAGATCATTCCTTCGGTACTGCCAGCGGACTGGGCAGCGATGGGTCAATGCGTCAAAGATCTCGAAGATGCGGGAGTTGACCGAATTCAGTTTGATGTGATGGATGGAAATTTTGTCCCGAATCTGACGTTTGGCCCAGAGCTGATCTCGGCATGCCGCCGCTATTGCAATGTGCCATTTGAAACACAATTAATGGTCAGTCAATACAACTGCGAAACGATGCTTGATCAATACGTTGAAGCCACGAAAGGCCCCAACGGAGAACCCGGAGTCGTGATCGCTCATGTAGAGGCCAACACGCACCTTCACCGGGTTCTGGGGCGAATCAGACAACTGGGCGGCAGCCCGTCTGTGGCGATGAACCCCCACACACCCATGGACATGGTGAAAAACGTGCTGGATATGGTGGATCACGTTTTAGTGATGACAGTTAATCCAGGCTTTGGAGGTCAGGCCTATATCCCAACAATGCTGGACAAGATCTCTGAATTACGAACCGCCATCCTTGAGCGGAATCTCGATGTTGATATCGAAGTCGACGGTGGAATCAAGGCGAACTGGACCCTGTCTCAGTGCTGTGCAGCAGGCGCCAACTGTTTTATTGCCGGCAGCGGGATGTTTGCCTATCCAAGCCTCAAGGAAGGATGTGATGACCTGCGACGTGTCGCCTTAGCAGCCCAGGCCGGGGAGGTTTTGCCAACTCCGGACTAAGAGCATGTGATGGATGTAACTTTGCCCTGTACAAATTTGGGCACTGGAATGGGCGCGAAGCCTCTCGTCATCTCACCATCGATTCTGTCTGCCGACTTCTCCCGCCTTGGCGACGAGGTCAAGGCTGTGGACGAAGCCGGCGCTGACTGGATTCACGTGGATGTGATGGATGGGCGTTTCGTCCCCAATATCACGATTGGTCCCTTGATCGTGGACGCCTTACGTCCGGTGACCCAGAAGCCTCTAGACGTTCATTTGATGATCGTTGAACCGGAAAAATACGTTCCCGATTTCGCCAAAGCGGGCGCTGACATCATTTCGGTGCAGGTGGAGGCATGCCCCCACCTGCACCGAAACCTGGGGCAAATCAAAGATCTGGGCAAACAAGCTGGTGCAGTGCTCAATCCAGGCACGCCCATCGACACCTTGGAGTACTGCCTAGAGCTGTGCGACCTTGTGCTGATAATGAGCGTTAACCCAGGATTTGGTGGTCAGAGTTTCATCGACAACCAGATTCAAAAAATCCGAGATCTTCGTCGCATGTGCGATGAAAGAGGTCTTGATCCATGGATCGAAGTCGACGGTGGAATCAAGGCTGGAAATGCCTGGAAGGTGATTGAAGCCGGCGCCAACGCGATCGTGTCTGGCTCCGGTGTTTTCAATCAGCCTGACTATGCAGCAGCCATTCAGGGGATTCGCGACAGCAAATCTCAAGAAGCAGTCTTGGTCTGATTTGTTAGTCCAAGTCAATGGAAATCCCCTAAGCCTCCGCTCAAGCGGGGGCTTTTTTGCAACCAAGCAACGGAGGATTTAAAACTTAAAGCTTAAATTCAAAAAAAAGGGCTTCTGCTTCGGCATAACTTTTGCCTTCTCTTAAAACATACACTTGCGACTTCCACCAATCCCAAGTTTCGATATCGATCAACTCCATGAGGCGATGATCCCACTGATGCCCAGAAGACCGTGATTGATCATTCATACAATATGTGCCCAACTGAACGCAAACTAGCGATCCTGTCAAATGTATGCAGGCAATGACGTGCAAGAGTCATCGTGAAGAGCTGGGATCTAAAGCAGGGTCGGAGTTAGCACCACGAATCAAATGCCGAAGCTGCTCTGCTTTGACATCGACAAGGTGATATGAGGAGACAAAACCACAGTGGCGAAAACCAGCCTCTTCAACACAGACCTTGATTGAACCATCAGAGAGCGTCTGGAGATCAGTCATCGAACATCACAAGCAAACGTTATGCATCAGCTTGATCTAATTCAGGAGAAATGCAATCGAATTAGGTGTTTATCACCAGAAGTCAAACCCATACGTCGCTCACCACAATCAAAATCAAGCAGTCAATCCCGTAGAAAGACAAGGCATCATCGGCTGAATACATTGACGAATCGCTCAAGCATTACGGCTTATGATCTAGGTAAAAAAAATTCAAACATCGAGAAAAGATCTTTTCAAGCATCGAGACCAANCAAATCTCTAGATTTAATCTNGATTAAAACGAAAAATCGATCGAGTGAATACCCAGCCAGAATTGTTGACATTGAGCCTAAAAAAAATTCCGCAACGGATACACACTTGTAAACAACGATATATCCACTATCGGCCAAGCCAAGCAAAACCCTATCAATCCCTAAATCAATAATCTCAATAATGGCAGCACAAATCATAAAGATAGAGATATAAAAAACTGTCGTGGCATCTCCTCGTCTTTCATGCGGATCAGCAACCGACTGATCCCAATTTGCAAATTGGCCAAAAGGAAGAAAATAGCAGACTATGCCAAGTGATGGACATCTTTTTGAAGGTATACCTCTGTTAGTTCAATGGCAATATCTGCACCAATAGCAATCCAAAGCAACCAACGCAGTAGGACCAGAATCGGCGTTAAGATCTTAATGAATACATGCTTTCTAAGCATACCAACTCAGGGAATACAACCGTAAATCAAATCACCTAGAAGTCAGGAAAAATCCTCTAGTCGGAGACAAATAAATAATAAGCATCAATATAGCGCCGAAGAACGGGAAAAATCCTGCAACCCACCACCAAGGGTTGCCAGTTGCATCCCGAGTCCTTCTGATTTGAATGCTAAACAGTGGAATGACAGATCCAAAAAAGAATAAAGCAATGATGGCATTGATTAAACTCCCAACAAAATTTGGAACCATTGCTTTTAACAAGCCTGACACCAGAACAACAATCAAGTAAACCAAAAAGGCTTGACCGACATAGGACCAGAAGGTCATACGGCTTGTACGACCTTCGATATCAAAACATTTTTTCCAACCAGTGATGTAGACCTCAAAGAAGTTCACAAGATTATCCAAAAGCTAATAAAAAAGACCTACACAAACTAGCTATACAAAAAGCCAAGGCCACATCAAAGACCACTTTGACACGCTCTCACTCATCCGGATCTTCGGAACCGACAGGGATGAGAGTGATGCCCTTTTTATCAGACAGCTTAATGGTGAACTCATCTCCAACCTGTAAATCCAACATAGCTGTGTAGGCCATACCCACGAGGAGATTTCCGTTGCCTTGGACCTTGGCTTTGTAACTGAGTTTCCTCCCCCCTTTGCCAACACTGGCCGAACCAGAAAGGGAGATACCCTTTGCTTCCAGAATTGCCTCATAGAACTGAGTGAACTTGGTCTGTTCAGAGCCATCTTTCTTGATAACGACGTACCCACACCTTCTAGCGAGCTCAGTCTTGGGACAATCACCCAGTTGATTTAGCATTTCAAGGAGCTCAGGACCAGTCAGCATCGAAACTATGCGGTTTCTGCATATAGAATATAGGTCAACAATCTGAACTAGATCCCAATTTCAAAAAGAGATAATATAAAGTTCAACGATGCCAGAAAGCCACTGGGGATCAAAGCATTCCTTAAGTCCTGACCATCCAGCACACAAAATGCTCATACTGTGACTGGTGAGTACTGGTCCTGGAAGAGGCGTTCCTTCAGTACCTCACCACCTATTCATAAAACATGACGAGTAAACTCTTATGCCAGCGAGAGGATCAGCAAGAGGCATGGGCAAAGCGATGAATCAGGACCGAACCAAGATGTGATCAGCAATAATTGATGGTTATAATAAAGTAAGAAAAACACCTAAAATGTTCCGAACAATACCAGCACTTCGTCGAGTTTCCATTTATATGGTGCTCAGCTATATCGCCCTCATCACTGTGAATAATAGCGGCTATGAGCTCGAGAACATGTGGGTCATTTATGCACCTATGTTTGTAGGCGTCTATATCTTCTCAAGATGGATCGACAGCAAGTTTTCTGCCGTCAAACCAATCAACGAGAAAGACAAGGCAGAACAGCAATAGCTTGTTTCTTAATTGATTATAGACATAACAAATGGCCAACTCATGTTTGACATCGTCGTTAGCCAACGACAACACGCTTGATTGAGTTTTTGCAGTGACTTTCTACTTGCCACCTTTCAATTCCGCGAGATTACCGCCACCCTGACAAAAATGAACGGCTTTAGCAGTTGGACTACTAACATCCGTCAACTCAAATTCTAGAAGTATCTCCTGAACACAATCATCAAACGTCATATTTGCAAAGATATTATAGACGCTGTCGGCACCAGAAAGCAGAAGAAAGAGTATTATCTTTATTGCCAAGATTGTCTTAACAACGTCACCAAATTTAGACCCAAGAAAGTCAAAATCAAGCACTTTGCATTAGCANAGAACGTTCCTACTTTAACCAATTCAAGTGTTTCATCAACAAGCACAATATAAGAGCTGCAAGGACAACTCAATGGTTAAGACATAATCTCTTTCAGGAAAGAAGTCTCGCCAATATCCAACACGAGCCGTCATCAAAATCTTTAATGGTGTTGCCATTGGCGATAAACAGATCTAAGTTAGACAATAAAGCGTGTTTACCCCGTGGCTATTTCTCCAGAAATGCAGGCTAGGCTCGAGAAGATCGATGGATTAATCAAAGAGGGATATACACTTGAGAAACAATGGGGATATTTCCCCTGCCTGAAAAATTCACACGGGAAAGCAATCAATATATTTGGTGGCTTTTTTGAGTTATCGGGTCCAGCGGGATTTTCATGGATAGCATTTTTCTTTCCTGGAGCAGTCTGCGCTCAAATTAAAGAATGGTCATTCTTTTATAGTCTTTGCATTTTTTCACTTTTTACCTCTGTTCTTAGCCTTGTATTCAACTCTAATGCAGACACATATTCTATTCTATTATTTAGTTTTTTCTATGCCAGCATGTACCCTTACCTTCGCTACATGGCCGACAAGAATGGTGTAGAAGAAAATCCAAAACTTATTTCAATCCTTTTAGGAATACTCTACTCTGCTTTAGCGATTATACCTGCTGTCATCCTTGAAACCATCTTCATATGATTTATACAATGTAGTTCATCGAGGTTTTCAGTAAATCCAATTCCCGAATAAGCAGTATTTACTGGCATAAAAATCTTTGAGATATTTCCTCTTGTTCAACCTTCAGAAGCTGCTTCTTGCCAGCATCAAAACAGATGCATTTAGCTTAATAAGTAAATAGATTATTGGCTCAGCCGTTAGCTCTCAGCAAACAGGGTGGATACTGGGCTGATTTAGATATCATCAGTCTTCTAAATGGCACTAGAGAGCCAAGCCAATTGCGAAGAACTTGATTAAAACGATCAACAAAGTAGATCGCTTGACTGATGAAATCGCTTTGATTGCGTTACTCCCTATTTGAAAACACTAGAAACACAGGATTAGCTGATCAATTTTTCAAATGCAAACCAAGATGATGCACTTGATGTTATTATTCTTGTGAGAATGATATTCATACAAATTCTTAATAAGAAATAAAAAAATCAACGATATCGCTGTTATTGATGGGGTAGAAATATGGAATTAATAAAAATCACCTACATTTGTCGATACGATCCATCCCGATGCCAAAACAAGTTCAAAACCTGCCAAGATCTTTGTCAGTGATGCGTCCGACCAACTCTCTACATTTGGTTCCTAAGAACTCAACACCAATTTTTATAAGTAGTAAAACGATGATAGGAATCATCACAAACCAGCCAAATTATTAGTCATCTTATTCAGAGAGAAGGAAGGGCTTTAAGCAACACAGTCCCACTTGAGCACACGATATCTNTAAAAATAATGGTTGAATCTCGCCTTTTTAGTACTTCAGCAAAGCGGTGGACTAATCAAAGTGTCTCAGAGGCAGTGTTCAGACCAGATATCGCAGCACTGCGTTTCTGNTCTGCCTCATCTTTTTGTCCGTCAATCATGGACGATGGNTTGACAAGTGCTGAATCTGACGCTGTCGTAGCTGTTANAGGGGTAGTGGCAACCGCCATTCAGACATCCAAGGACTACATGACGCCTCATAGTCACTTATCAACCCATCGCGATCTTCAAGAGATTGCTGACAAAGGGTGGAGTGTGCCAACACATGTCCTTGCGCGGATATTTGGCCAGTCAAATGGCACTTTGGACGCGTGGGGGAAACTCACTCATCGTCTTGGATTTCTAATCGAAAGGACAGGNAACCGANACATGTTTAGGGTTTTTGTCGCTAGGGACCAATAGCTTGATTCGAGCATTAAGTGATCTGGACCTGCGGGTAATCAGATCACAAAACGAAGAGTGGCCGTCAATACTCTTGTTCCCGAACGTCCGTCCAAGTCAGTTCGTTGTTGAGGGAGACTCCGGATGCTGTAGCGATCTNGTTTGCAAGGGATCACGAAGACGCCNTGACCCATGTCCACGTTACGAACGGATGGATGGGGCATGCCGCCAGACGTCAATCCGCCGTTGTGCTGATGACTTTGGTATCTAATTGATACATAACAGATATGTAGGCCATCGTNATGGTTCTGCGGGTGAGTGCGTCGAGGGTGTCGGGGGATGCCCTCTTTTTTATGAGCAGCAATGGATTCAGTTTCCAATTCAACGCATATAAAAGGGAATTAGTAGTGCTTGCAACANTTCTGTCAACCCTTCAAAACTAGAGAAACTAGGGTTTCTTGGTACGAATCAGACNTCTTTTGTCAGGCATCACACTTTCCCTCGACAATGTCTGACAGAAGTTCTTGCAGCTGGTAGCTGACACGCCTTCTCAAGCGGATATCCCAGCTCCCTGGATGACCCTTTGATGTAGAGCAGTCGTCNGACNGTCAAGCTTGAGGTCAGCAAAGCAGCAGCGATACGAATCTGGCCAGAGCAAAACACCTGCCGAGGAAACAAAACAATCAATGACCTCCTGAAGACAGGCGAATCGACACATGAGTTGGCTTTCTTCCCACCAATGAAGNGGTCTGACCTGCTAACAGAAAGGAGTGNATTGTTTCCTGAGTCAGGCAGGGGGTTTCTCCCGTTCGCCTCTCCATTCAGTGTGTTCAACAGCAGCAGTGCCAACTAGTCGTTCTTTTAGACCTCGTTGGTGCTTGCTGAGTCGAAGTTTCGACCATGGAACAAGCTTGATTCCTGTCGATCTACATAGAGAGAATGACACGANCTGNTTCATATTGAGGCCATCAAAAAGCTCGACGTGGCGTAAAATCTATGTTCGTCAAATACTTTCAACCCTCAGAGACCATGAAAGTCGAAACTTAGGTATGGAAGAAAGAAATCCAGTCCGATGNAATGATATGCACAAAACGCATCCTATTCAATTCAGGGATGCGTGAAGCTGAAAGGCATGAGATAAAAAACAAGCCATCGA
>NZED01000031.1 GCA_002690325.1 Synechococcus sp. ARS1019 | reverse complement strand
GATTCTGCAGGATCAAAAATTGCTCCATTGAACTTAACTGCTTTTGAATATTTGAGCAGTCGTTGTTTGCTTTGTCTTGTGATGGATTACAGCGCAGACCTTCAAATGCTTTGATTTAATCGGTTAGTTTGACATCCTTTTGAAGCATTTGATGCTTTGCGGAGTGAGTAATTACTAGATGTCTTGGTGAGCGGCGACGATTATATATCTAGATATTTTTTTGTTGTGCATCAAGACTATACCGCAATTGCCTTGTTGTTATTTGGTGCCGTTCCGCTTGTCGCTGTTGCTATTACTGCGTTTTTGTATATCAGAAATAATTCAAGAAAAACTCCACTGAAGCGTGAAGACTTTTACCGTTAAGTGTATCTATCTATTGAGTTTCTGTTGGTATATAACAACTAACTTCTTGTAAGCTCGATTACTTCTTCTCCTTGAGTAACATTGCTCCAGCCAATCCGATCGGTCCAAAACTTGATCCTGCAAGGATCCACAACCATGGAGATGCGTTTTGGGCTTTAGCCAGAGCTCCGCTTAGCAGCCCACAAGGAATCCATACAAAAAAGAATGCAATAAGGTAGTAGGAAATCATTAATACTTAGATCAGCGAATGTGTCTTAATAAGATTGTTCAGCCTATTGATTTTAGGATTTGGCATGAATGCAGCAGTTGAAATGATTCATATAGTTAGTTCATTTCTTCTTATTTGGTGTTTTATTTATTTCCTTTTGAGGTTGTGCTAGTAGTGAGTGTTTTTGAGCTAATCCATAAACTCGTGTGTTTGTCAGATGTTTTCGTTTAGGTGGTGTTATCTATGCTCAAAATCTGACATAATCAACTCATTGAGTCGTCTGACATCATGATGATGGTGTATACCAATGAGGCACTAGGTTAACCGGGCTTTCTACTTTGTGGGGGTTGAGTTTATTGACAGGTGCCTGTGGCGTGATCAATCACACTGGATATCAGGTTGTCGTTATTAAATTTTCAATAAGCTTGTTCGTTCTAACGTTCTTTTTTCTCCAGCTTCGAGGATTATGAATCATTCGTTCATGTCTCAAGCAATGTCTGATCCAAATCCAGTGATACCAATGACGGCATTGATTATTGATCCTTCTGGACGACTCACTTATATGGGTGAGGATGGTTGTCGTCGAATTATTATTGGAGACGCAGAACTGCTACAAAGACTGCAAGAGATTAACCAAAAAGATTGATGAGTAGTCATGAGGTATACATTCAATATCTTGATGTTCTACTTATTCTTTTAGCCTAAATTTTATCTGCGCGAAATAATTTGCTGTAAGAAGGGCTAATGAATTTTGATATCTGTTATGGATAGACCAAATTTTATGTGATCTTGATCTATATCGACTCTTTGTCTCTATTGATTTATGCCTTGTGGTTGTGGAAGCCGTGAGAGGATTTCTTTCGTTTTTTGTATTTTTGCATTGACGACTTTTGTTCATTCATCTTTTCGCTGATTTCCGCTTTGTGTTTTTGCGCTTCCCTATGCGTGCTCATGAATAACACGTAGCTGCTAATGCTTGTTGATGTGATTTGAAGGTTCATAATAACTTGCTTTGAGTGTATCAATCCCTGGCCAGGTTTTTGTATTTTGCAGAAGTATGATGTTTGAATGCAAACAGCTATTTTAGAATATGAATTTGATAAATATCCTTTTTACAGGTGGGCTTGTGATGTTCTGCAGATATCTTGCCTTGATCAGGCTCATCAAGAAAGGAGAGTTAAGGCATCCAACAGAGGGCCAACTTTTAATCAGTTGGCCAGTTCTTTTGAGATGATCAAAAATGTCTACCACGACTTTCTATTAGAGGTTCTTGTGAAGCAAGTTGGGGAGATTGCCACTTATCAATGTCCACCATCATTTCGTTTTCACTACTGTGGCTTAGGCAGCAGTGTTTTTCATAGTGATAGAGAGTTTGGAGTTGAAGATGGTCGTATTAATGTATGGGTTCCACTGACTCCGGTGTGGGGAGATAATAGTCTCTGGATTGAATCAAAAGTTGGTTCGGGTCAATATGAGGCGGTGAATATGAAGCCTGGACAATTACTTATTTTTGATGGTGTCAACCTTAGGCACGGCTCAAGAATTAATTCAACATCAGCTACGCGTGTTAGTTTCGATTTGAGGTTTTTGCCCGGTAAAGGGCCAGCAGTTCCTACGTCCTATTAATCAATTTGAACTGAGCGTTTAGTAGTGGTTTTGAATAACACTGTTTGTTTCAAAAAAATGCTAGGCAAGTAGCTTACTTGCCTAGCAGATCAATACAATTGTTTTTTCTTGTTGTAGCTGTAAGGGCGACCGTTGTCAGCTAACGATCGCCACGACTGAGACTTATTAGGCCCAGGTTTTTTGATTGGCACTTCCATACATCCGTTGGAAAGCTGCTGAGCTGCTATTTCTTGTTGCTTGTGAATAACTAAATGGTGTGTTGTCAAATACACCCTGTTGAGGCATNTAGCGCTGAACTGTNGTGCCAGATCCACGGCTCTGATTTAAGGATCTGACAAGCAAACTTCCTTTGGCNAGTGAATTATCAGAGCTTGCATTTGCTGGAGTAACTTCTGCCATCCCAACAAATGTGGAACAGTAAGCACGTGCTTCAGATTTAAATGCGCGAAAGTAGGGAACTGTATCGTGGCCGAAGGTTTCAATGTATTCGCCTGANGTCACGATCTGATCGATGAACGAATCAAATCCGTCCTCAGCAATAACCTTAATATGAGAAGCAACTTCAGCTTGCGTAATGGGAGGCCGACCAAGCAAGTGCTTAAGGGTTAATTCAATGCCTCGAATAGGTGAAACACCACGGAAAAATTTNCTTTTATATAATTCNGATTTCGCTAGACCTGCAACAAAATCTNTGACCTTGAGTCTTCCATCTCTTAATTCAGATTCAAGTGAATCAAGNCGTTGGTAGTCGGTAATACCAACATTACCAAAAACTTGTTTGTATGAACTGTGAATGGTTTCTTGTAACGCAGTTTCTCCCGTCGCNGCATAGCTGTGATTCACAGGAGAGTAAGGACATTCTTCGTGGATGCGTGGTCCAATCCCTATTGCCATTGAAGCGCATAGGTTTTGCTTGTACTCNGCAACTGTTTTTCCAACCTTCCCCTTGTTNAATCTGGAGCNTCTTTTTGCATCAGTNGCATTTGACTGAGCATAAGAAACCTTGTTTTTGCTGGTGAAGTCTTGCTTCAGTCTGATTGCAGGCATGACAGTAGGGAGAATCTTGCCAAATTTAAGTGCAATCCTCTTTTATTTCCTCTATTCGTCAAGATGGTTCATCATGCGCAAACTGAATCGCATCAACTTGGCGACNTCGCAGCTTTTGAGGCGCATTGCTCGTTTTGACGATGTTTTGTAACTTAGACGTTGGTTTTCTCTATGAAGACCTGTTGCGGGACAGTGAAAGTGTATGGATTCTGATTCGCCTTGTTGAAGATTGAATCGCCCTAATTTTCTTTCNTTGTGATGACCTTGGCTANGTGTNNATCTNATTTGTCTTCGGATTTCTCNTNTNTNGGCTGATCTGTCNGGTGAATATATAGTNNTNTGTTGTGATTTTATGTCAGTAANAATCTANAAATGTTGGTGATTCCCTGGCGTCTCGNNTNGGCCGACTGNTCTGATTTGTCTAGTCAATTGATGATTGATTTGTTGTAAATCTATCCATATTCTCTCGGTCAATAGTTGCTCGTTGTGAGTGTGTTGATTTGCTCCATGTTGTGAAAGTACAGCTCTCTCCGTGTCTTCGCCTTGATCGGCTGACTGTTTTTCCTGGCACTAATTTTGGGGCATTCTGATTTGTTCGTGCTGCTTGAAATTAAGCTTCATTTATGAAGATATTTGCAGATTGAGTGCTTATAGGGGTCTCCTCGTTCTCAACCATTTTTGACGGATAAGTCTATGTTGTGATCCTCAAAAAGCCTTTCATGATTGACATCTGCTGAAATTGTCTTCCGGCGATAATCGGGCTTATGAGTTGCGATCTCTGACTATTTCTTGGTCGCTTTGTTCTGCTGATTCTTCTCTCTTGTCTGAGAAGACTGGCTTCGCTGCGAAGCGTCCAATGAGGACGCCCATGACGGCGGCGAGATAAAGAGGCCCGGCCACGCTGGTTCCGATGCTGACCATTCGCGCTAGAGGAAGAATTGGATTGATGTCACCGAAGCCAACGGTTGTCAGGCAGACAAACGAGAAATAATTAATCGATGAAAACACCTCGGCTGTGGCCAAGACGTTGCTGCCGTGAATGGACTCAACAACCAAGGGCTCGAAGCTGCCTGGCTGAATGGTTTCCAGGGCACTCATCACCAATCCAGCGGTGATTCCGATATGCAGATAACCCGCGGTAGCTCCAATCAGAAGCGACTCATTGACGACGGGTTCTGATGCCAAACGCTTCACAAGTCGAATGATGCTCCAGCTCACCAACACACTCCAGCTCAGCGCAAGAGGAACACCGCTGTAAATCAGCTCCACTGGGGTCAATAACCACACCCACATCGCCGCGATGGCGATGCCCCCAAGGCCGCGATAGATCTTGTCGCTCCAGGAGGGAGCGTCGCTATCGCCCACCATCACTTGGGTGAGCAGGAAAGCGATCAGGGTGTAGCCCACATGGGTGGCCCAGATCAACCTGGGGAAGGCGAACCCGATGGTGACGATCAGGGTGAACAGCAAGAGGAGCTTGTGGTGCTGATCGGTCCGACGCGACTGTCGTCGGTTCGCTCTCACAGGTTTGAGATCAATTCTCTGCATCGTGCAGCCAATGTTTGTTCACCACAAGGACAGTTGGCTGGTTCCGCGACGAATCCAACCGGAGTCATCCCATGGTTCGAGCATCGCTTCAAGAGCCCGACGGTGGACCCCATCGCCAGGTTCCAGCCATGCCTCTTCCAATCCAGTGGGGATGACGACTGGCATTCGGTCATGCAGCGTNTTTAACAATGAATTGGGTCTAGTGGTAATCACGCAGCATGTTTCGACCTCGCTGCCATCGGCTCCGATCCATCGATCCCAGAGACCGGCGAGCCAGAACAAGTCTTGGTCATTTTTTTGGACGTGTTCTCCCTGCTCAAAAAATCCATTCGCTGGCAGCAGACAACGGTGATGGCGCCAAGGACCTCGGAAGGAGGCCTTCTCGGAAAGAGTTTCAGCACGCGCATTGATGGGTCTTGGTCCAGCAAGCGGATCCTTGACCCAGCCTGGTAACAGCCCCCACAGCATGTGAGCCATGCCGTTCCGACCATGCTCACGGCGTAAAGCAAGGACTGGTTCAGTCGGTTTGATCAGATGGCGTGGCGCGTAGTGGGCCATCCAGCACCCGTCTTCATCCCTGAGCCATGGCTGGATTTGCCTGGAAAGCTCTTCCAATGGCGAATCCAGGCTGTAGCGACCNCACATAAACGGACATTAACGGGCGTTCGGTTCTCACACCCATTCCTCACACTCGATTTTTTGCATTCCTCGTAGCGTGAACCGACTGCAGGCGAGGGCCATGCCGATCCGTCAGGACGACAACCAACCGAACCGTCGGTTCGGAATCATCAACCTGGTGCTGATTGGTTTCGGAGTGCTGCTGCTGGTGAGCAGCTTCATTCCGAACAACGGGATGCAACAGGTTCCTCGGGTTCCTTACTCACTGTTCATCGATCAGGTCAACGATGGGGCTGTGAAGCGAGCCTTCATCACTCAGGATCAAATCCGNTACGAGTTGAGCGATCCCGAAGAGGGAGCTCCTCCGGTGTTGGCGACCACGCCAATTTTTGATATGGATCTGCCGCAACGGTTAGAGACCAAGGGCGTTGAATTTGCGGCAGCTCCGCCGAAGAAACCAAATATCTTCACCACGATTCTCAGCTGGGTTGTCCCACCGCTGATTTTCATCTTGGTGCTGCAGTTTTTTGCACGCCGTTCAATGGGGGGTGGAGCTCAAGGAGCGTTGAGCTTCACCAAGAGCAAGGCGAAGGTTTACGTCCCCGATGAGGAATCTCGGGTCACTTTTGCCGACGTGGCAGGTGTTGATGAGGCGAAGCAGGAACTCACTGAAATCGTNGATTTCCTCAAAACGCCAGAGCGTTATGCCGATATTGGTGCACGGATTCCCAAAGGAGTGCTGCTGGTTGGTCCTCCTGGCACCGGTAAGACCCTGCTTTCTAAGGCCGTGGCTGGCGAAGCTGGTGTTCCGTTCTTCATTATTTCTGGCTCAGAGTTCGTCGAACTCTTTGTTGGTGCAGGAGCCGCTCGCGTTCGCGATCTGTTTGAAGAAGCCAAGAAAAAAGCACCTTGCATCATCTTTATCGATGAGCTCGATGCCATTGGTAAGAGCCGTTCCGGCTCTATGGGTGTTGTTGGTGGCAACGATGAACGCGAGCAGACGCTGAATCAGCTGCTGACCGAGATGGACGGTTTCACCGCCCAGGACAAACCGGTGATTGTGCTGGCAGCCACCAACCAACCCGAGGTGCTCGACGCTGCTCTCTTGCGTCCAGGACGTTTTGACCGTCAGGTCTTGGTCGATCGTCCGGATCTTTCCGGTCGGAAAACCATCCTTGAGATCTATGCCAAAAAAGTGAAGCTGGCGGAGGCTGTCGACCTCGACAGCGTCGCCCAAGCCACCAGTGGATTCGCCGGGGCTGATCTGGCCAACCTGGTCAATGAAGCTGCTTTGCTTGCGGCTCGAGCGATGCGAAAGAGTGTTGAACAGCAAGACCTCAGTGAAGCCATTGAGAGGGTCGTGGCTGGTCTGGAGAAGAAGAGCCGTGTGCTTCAGCCCGATGAAAAAAAGGTTGTCGCGTATCACGAAGTCGGTCACGCGATCGTCGGACATCTCATGCCCGGTGGGAGCAAAGTGGCCAAGATTTCGATTGTGCCCAGGGGGATGAGTGCCCTCGGCTACACCCTTCAGTTGCCAACGGAGGAACGCTTCCTCAACTCCAAAGAGGAATTACAGGGTCAAATTGCAACCTTGTTGGGTGGGCGCTCCGCTGAGGAAATTGTGTTCGGCAAAATCACGACCGGTGCCGCCAATGATCTCCAGCGAGCCACGGATCTCGCTGAGCAAATGGTCGGTACCTATGGGATGAGTGAAACCCTTGGCCCCCTTGCTTACGACAAGCAGGGTGGTGGTCGTTTCCTTGGGGGTAACAACAACCCACGGCGTTCGGTGAGTGATGCCACTGCTCAGGCCATTGACCATGAAGTCCGCGGTCTGGTCGACAAGGCGCATGACGATGCTATTTCGATCCTGCGTCAAAACATCGCTTTGCTGGAAACAATCGCCCAGAAGATCCTCGAAAAAGAGGTGATTGAGGGTGATGATCTCAAGCAAATGCTCGAAGCCAGCGTGCTTCCTGAGGGTGTCAGCGCTTGACGCGCAGGCCTCTTATCCCCGATAACAGTCCTTTGAAAGTGAATGATGGCTACCGCTGCAGCGGGGGTTGCCGCCTCATTAACAGCCCTGACAGGCCGAGATTTTCTTTCCTCGGCCGATTTTTCAGCTGAGGAGACCGCTGCTCTGCTCGAGCTGGCGTCTCAACTCAAATCGGGTGAACGCCGGATTGATCTTGGCAATCGTGTTCTCGGTCTGATCTTCACGAAGGCCTCCACCCGCACGCGAGTGAGTTTTTCCGTTGCGATGACTCGCCTCGGCGGACAAACTGTGGATCTCAACCCCAGCGTGACGCAGTTGGGTCGTGGTGAGCCTTTGCAGGACACAGCGCGGGTCTTGAGCCGTTATTGCGACGCTTTGGCTGTTCGCACCTACGCGCAACAGGAGATTGTCGACTACGCCCACTGGTCCACAGTTCCTGTGATCAATGCCCTGACGGATCTTGAACATCCCTGTCAGGCCTTGGCTGATTTCCTCACCATGCGTGAGGTGCATGGTGATCTGGCTGGTCAAACCTTGGCTTATATCGGAGATGGCAACAACGTTGCTCACTCCTTGATGCTTTGTGGAGCCCTGCTTGGAGTCAACGTCCGGATTGGTTGTCCGGAAGGCTTTGAGCCACTGTCAGGCATTCTCGACCAGGCACGCTCGCTGGCTCAGCAGGGAGCCTCCATCGAGGTTCTCTCCGATCCGGTCGAAGCTGTGCGCGGGGCGCAGGCTGTGTATACCGACGTTTGGGCGTCGATGGGGCAGGAAGAGGAGCAGCACGAGCGTGAGCAAGCGTTTGCTGCGTTCTGCCTTGATCAGGAGCTTATGGGGCATGCCGCAGCCGATGCGATCGTCTTGCACTGTCTTCCAGCGCATCGCGGTGAGGAAATCACGGCGGAGGTGATGGAAGGAGCCTCCAGTCGCATTTTTGATCAGGCAGAAAACCGATTGCATGCTCAGCAGGCCTTGCTTGCAGCTGTCCTCGGTGGTCTGTAGTGACAGACCAAAATCGCTCCCCTTGGCATTGGCGCTCCATGGGCATGGGTGCGTGCGTCTCATTCGTGCTTGGTGTTGGCAGCCTGTTGATCGATGCCGGCCCGCTGCGATCGCAACCCGTTTGCACGATCGATGGCAGCGTTGAATCCTGTGAGGCGACTTTGATCGGGACTGCTCTCACCGTCGTGCGCGCCGATGGCTCCGTGATTCGCACCAAACGCTTGGGGCGGTGTGGCTCCGATCAAGGCTCTGACGGGACGACGCAACGGTGCACTGTTCGGATTGAAGTCCCCAATGATTTTGTTTATGGCTTGCAGGTCTTGAAACCTCAGGGCGCGATTGAGCTCATTGCTCCGATCTTCAGGATCGAGTTGGACGGTGTGACTCGATCGGCGGAGTGAGATGAATCGATGATCGGATCTTTCCAGACTGTTTTCTGTTTTCTCGTCTTGCCCGCTGCCGTTCAAGCGGTTTGATTCACTCAGTTGCCGCTGGCAGATGAACGGGGTTGATCTCGAGATCGTTGCGACATTGCTAGCTGCTAAGCACCTCGACGCTCTGAAACTGAAGGACTGGACGCTGGCTGCATTCAGCCTTTATCAGCTTGGGCAGCTCGATGAGACATCAATCATGAGCGATTGGTCGGACGAGATGGAGTTCGGCACCGAGCTTGCAGCCTGATTGACGCATTCGCTACAGCCGCAAAGGCGTGTTTGATTGAAAATTCCTCCAAGGGAGAAATTAATTGCATGACTCTTTCGAGCCGATATCGTCAACTCATGGATTTGGCTAATCAAGCTTCGGATCGACAAAGTTATTTTCATTATTTGCGAGAGGCTCAATCCCTGTTGTCGGCAGATCGATCTGGACAGTCAGGCGTTCATGCTTTGAATCAGTTCCTTGCTGATCAGTTGGCGACACGTTCTGCAGCATGATGGTTGTTTCTTTGTTGTTATCTTTTTTTGGTCTCCTTGCCCTGGTGATCGAGCAAAAATCGTATGAAGCCGATCATGCCAGAATTGTTGATCGTTAACCAATCACTTTTTTGACTTTCTTTCACCACGCCTTTTGCTTCTGAAGGCTCAGGGGTTATTTGTTGTCTTGACAGTGTTAGTCAAGTCGGTAAAAGAGTTTTGACTCAATGTCAAGCTCCCCTTGTCCATCGTCTTCGCCTTCGACGATTTCGATTGCGAAGTCTGTTTCGCAAAATTCGTGAACAATATCTTGCCCGGTAATGATGTTATGAACGATAAGAAGTCGCTTCATTTTTAGATATTTGATTGTGACCTTCCTATAGCACGCTTTTGGTCTGCTTTTTTTGACTGCTTGTGCTCACCGGTTTCGGGATTGTTGTTACCTTTGCCTTCATCCTGGGCGTGGCTTCAGGTGAACTCCAAACCAGTCACGGTCTGAGCTTGTCGTGCCAATACCAGTCGTCTATCACCCGTTGTATTCGGCTCCGCTGCCCAGTACGCATCGGTTTCCGATGGCCAAGTTTCGGTTGTTGCATCAACTGCTGTTGGATCAACAGTTGATTCAGGCTGATCAGGTGGTTCGCCCAATCTCGATCTCCAAGCGTGACCTGGAGCGGGTCCATGCCCGTCGCTATCACGAGGATTTCAGTCGCGACCGTTTGTCGCGGGCCGATCAGCGTCGGATCGGTTTGCCCGCCACCACGCCGCTGATCCAACGAACCTGGTTGGCCGTTGGTGGCACACTCAAGACGGCTCGACTGGCTTTGTCGCATGGATTGGCCTGCCATCTCGCAGGAGGGACCCACCATGCCCATCGAGATTTTGGAAGCGGATTTTGCATTTTTAATGATTGCGCGATTGCTGCACGGGTTCTTTTGGCCACTGGTGAAGTTGAACGTTTGATGGTGATCGACTTGGATGTTCATCAGGGTGATGGAACGGCTGCATGCTGTTGTGATGAGCCCAGGATCTTTACCTTGTCTGTTCACGCTGCCAGCAACTTTCCTTTGCGAAAGGTTGAAAGTGATGCTGATTTGCCGCTGCAGGATGGTGTTGATGATCAAGGTTATCTGTCAGCCATCGGTGATCGACTTCCCTGCTTGATTGATCAGTTCAAGCCTGATCTTGTGTTGTTCAATGCAGGAGTTGATCCCCATCAAGATGATCGATTGGGCCGTCTCGCTTTGACAGATCACGGCCTCTTGAACCGTGATCGTCTTGTTTTGGATGCTTGTTTGCGGCGCTCCATTCCCGTCGCAACCGTGATCGGAGGTGGTTATGACGATCTTGAGGCACTTGTCCCTCGCCATGCCTTGGTGATTCGAGCTGCGGTTGAACAGGGTCGTTTATATGGTCTTTAGGGACGGTTCCAGTCATGCCACTCCCACCTTGGAGGCCCTTGCTCAAGGCTGCTCAGCAACGGGACAGTCGCTCACCCGCAGCCCGTTGGCTTCAGTTGGCAACCGTCTCTCGAGATGGGACACCACGGGTGCGCACCCTGGTGTCTCGAGGTTGGCGATCTGACGACCAACTGCTGTTGTTTACCGATGCTCGCAGCGAAAAAGCTGGTGATTTTTCACATCAGTCGTGCGTTGAAGTGTGCTGGCTGTTCGCGAAGGCCAAACAGCAGTTTCGATTTCGTGGCGCGATCAGCACCACCAACCCTGCTGAGGATCCGCTGCTCTGCCAGCACTACTGGGCGACGATGCGCGACAGCGGTCGTGCGTTGTGGGCTTGGCCAGATCCCGGCGCAGACCTGGATCCAGATGCCTCTTTCCCCAGTGAGCTCCCTGAGCAAAGCACTCCACCGGATCATTTTCTTGTCCTCACCTTGCAGGTCTCAGCTGTTGACCATCTCGATCTCACCCACCACCCCCATCGGCGCCGTCGTTGGCTAGTGGCTGATCAGTGGCGCGAACGTCGACTCAATCCTTGAGGGAATGGGCCCTCACCACCAGCGATTGACCCGTCCAATGGAGGCTTTTCCGGGTTTGGACGGGACAGTGACCACCGACAAGCGTTTTTCCTGCCGCTGGTAATCAAATCGGCAGAACCCCGCTCCGCTTCCCGAGCAAGAGGACAAACTACTCAACGTGACAGCAGCCCACTGGCGTTCTCGCTCGGAGGGGGTCTGGGTTGGAGCTGGTTGCCATCCGGCTGCAATCAGATGTTGGTGCGCTTCAAGAATGCTCTGGTCGGGTTGCAGAAAGGCCAATGGGGATCCCGCTGCTGACGCTCCAAGGCAAAACAGCACAACGGGTAGAGCTCTGAGTGAAAGGGCACCCATGCAGGTAAGGCATCAGTTCTGCCATAGCCATGGATTGAGCAATCCACCAGTTCGTTTATGCGTTCAGCTGGACGTGAGTTGCACCAATGGCTGAATGCTGAGGGCAATGACAAGGCTGACGACAACGCCAACAAAGGCTTTCCAGAGATCACGACCGATCACGTTGCCCAAGTTGCCGCTTTCGCGATTGGTGAATCTGATTTCAAATTCCTGTTCTTTGATTCGAAGGGCGATTTCACGGCCGCCAATGAGTCCGAGAAACACCCAGGTGGTGCTGAGCGGAAAGGTCGATAGGAACGCTTTGTAAAGCAGGCACAACCCGAAGAAGAAATCGATCACGGTCGCTGATCGCAGATCGGATGTGTTGGTTTTGCTGCGCAGCACGGATTGAATCGGTCCACCTCCGGTAAAGACCAGCAGGCAAAGGCCAAGGCACAACACCGACGTGCAAATCACCATTGCGGTGAGATCGAGCTGTCGAGGGAGGAACACGAAGATGTTGGCCAGGTCCTGAACCAGCCACATGCTCCACAGAAAGCCCGTGGAGACCCACTGCAATCCGTACCAAAGCTTGTGGACGTCTTTGTTGTCTTGATTGCGACGGAAGACCCAGCGTTCGAGCAGCCACATGCCCAGCCCATACGCGGACAAGCCGACACAAAAGGCCAGCAGGTATCCACTGAGAGAGCTGGACAGAAGCTCACCAATATTCGCCGGATGGAAGGAGGAGAGCACCAGAAAAGATGTACTCACCGGTGCCCCCCACTGGGTTAAGGCGAGAACAGCAATCGGTGGAATGACATACACCCAGGTGAATGGCTCGGGCAGGGGAAAGTCTTTCCCCGGAACACTGAGGCGACCCCACGCCGGATCTCCATCCTTCAAGTACCAGCCCAACATCAGGACCACAACGGTGACCGTGCAGATGAACACCATCTGCACGGCTTTGGGTGTGCGTTTTCGGTTGGAGGACAAATAGGTGCCAAGCGTCTGCAGCGAGTCGTTGGCGACAACGGAAAAGGCCGCCAGCAAGAAGCCAACGATCATCCAGATGTTCACGTCCATGAATCCCTGCAGTTGCATGGAAGTTCTTCCTTTCTAGAGACGTTCGCCAGCGCAGACGTTTCTTAAAGCATGTGTTGGGAGTCGCGGTTCTTACGTCGTGCCACTCGACGACGAAGCCTCGGAACAACCCACAGGTCCATCACCGCAAAGCTCACCAAGCAGGGAACGAAGCCTCGCGCCACAACACGGCAAATTCCTCGACCGCCGTCGAGTTGGCAGATCACTAACTCCGCTAACCAAAACAGAATCACCTTGACCGTGAAACTGACACCGGCAAATCGGAGCTCGCTGCGGTTGAGCAGGAACGTGCTCAACATTTCAATTGAGCACCGTCAGCGATCGGATCCCAGCTTCTCGAACCCAAGCGGCGAGGGCCTCGATGTCGTCGCGGTTGGGAAGACAGATGCATCCTGTGCCGGGATAGCAGCGGTGAATTCCTAGAGCGCTGCGTGTGGTGTCGAAGCGTGGTGTCAACGTGAACCAAAGATCTTCTCCCCAGGGCTCTGGAGCGCCAAGGTTGTAATCGCCCGGGGGAAGCGGTGACGCATTACCAGGAGACCATTGGCGGTCGACCCGTTGCCGCTCTGCAATGCCGCTGGCAGCGATCCAGCTCGCCAACAGCTGGCCGTGGCCATGCAAGTCCACCCTCCAAATGCTGTTGCCATCAGGGAATGTTTGCTCGGTTCGCCGGCTGGTGAGTGCCAGTCCGCCCCGTTGGAGAAGGTTCGCGGTGGGTCCGT
This sequence comes from Synechococcus sp. ARS1019, assembly GCA_002690325.1. Lineage (GTDB taxonomy): Bacteria > Cyanobacteriota > Cyanobacteriia > PCC-6307 > Cyanobiaceae > Parasynechococcus. The sequence goes on along the minus strand of NZED01000031.1, from coordinate 32,144 downwards.
TCTGTCCTGCCAGCTCCACCTTGTTAACGGGTGGTGTCGAGGCCTTGGTCGCGACCGTTGCTGTGGTGATGGACGACTTTTGTACCTTGCTTCGGCTTTCTGGAGCACAGCCCAAGACGAGAGCTAGGCAAACCAGTGACACCAGAGCACGCATCAACAATCAGACAACAACCATCAGCCCCACTCTGGCGCTGTCACCATGACTTGCAGCGGTAAGGAGATCGTGGAGGTTCTTGATCTTTTCCCTCGCTCGATTTTTAAAGGGGAGTTGCCTGCTCCCTTGTTAAAAACCTTGCTTGATCTGGGTGAGAGCGTGCTTTCGAACCCAACAGCCAGCCCAGATGCATCGAGCAAGCTGGCGGGGCAATTGAGTCAGCAGAGGGAACTACGGCCTGAACAGCCAGGTGTGCAGGCGCTCATGGACGGGCATTTGCTGCCGGCTTGCCACCACTGGATTCAGCATGTGATGGAACGCCAGCCTCCCCAGGGACGTGGCCCCTGGGTGCCAGGTCGTTACCAGCTGCAACCCATTGACCTTTGGTTGAACTGCCAGAGAGCTGGTGATTACAACCCCACCCATACCCATGGTGGAAGTTTTTCCGGCGTGATTTTTTTGAAGGTCCCTCCGCAGATCAACGGCAACAGCTTCGATGGCCAGCTGTGCTTTCACGGCCCGGAGGAATGGCATATCCAATCCTTCCGCACTGGGATGGCTCATTACGTGTTGCCTGTTCCTGGTGAGTTTTATGTGTTTCCGGCTTGGCAGCCCCATTCGGTGATGCCCTTCCGCGGTGATGGCGAACGTTGGTCCTTGGCCTTTAATGCCGTGGCGGCTCCAGGCCAACAGAGCGCTGCAGTGCCCAGTGCTGCCAAGGCATCAGGCAATGTGTCGCTCTCCAGCGAACGGCCGAGTGCCCGAGGCTTCTAGGCGGAGCTGGCAGAGTTGTTGAGCGGTCTGGTGCGGTTGATTCATGGCTCAGAGTGATCTCCTCAGCGAGGCCAGGTCCATCGCCGATTTGTTGGAGCAAGCTGCGGATCAGTTCAAACCGGACGTGATTCGTGCCGCTCGCGTGGATGAAGGCGGCCGTCGTGACCTTGATCGCATCGAATATGCACTGGGCACGATCGGCAAAGCGCTGATTCTCACTGATTATTCGATTGATCAGGAGAAAGATATGGACAAGCTCAAGGCCTTTCGCGACTCGCAGCGCAACAACTGAGAGCGAAAGCCGCCAGTCGTTCTTTTTTAGAGGGGCGCACCTCCGTGCGGACTGATCACTCAGCTGCGGATTCCGGATCTGCTTCCACGATCGGTTGCCAACCGCTGACCCATCCGTTGTTGTCGTTGAGTTCGCTCCACAACACGCGCTCCCTCTGGCTTGGTTTGAGCACAGCTGCCAGCTCAACCCAGCGTTTGGAGCCACGCCCCCCCGTCATCACCCGCTCGAAATGGCGATAACCGTTGAGGGGCTGGTGACTGGTCCAGGCCTTGGCGGGAATCCAACCCATCAGCCTGCGAGGTACACCTTGTTCACTGTGGTTTCGAGCACATGGCCCGAGGCAACAATCGTGTCGGTGTTGTCAGCCATGAACTGTTCCATCACCCCAGGTTCCGCCTGCATCACGGCACAAACTTGCGTTGGGTCGTCTTGGCTGACGCCGCGATACAGCGATTTGATGCCGAAGATTTTTTGCAATGGCAATGAGGCGTCGTAGGTCTTTGCCCACTCGGCAAAGGGTTTGGTGATGGTGAACGTCAGAACGTGCGTTTCCATCGGCTGGGGATTCGAGCGATGTGGCGGACCGTATCACCGCTGATTTCGTTGCGTGAGCGGCGGGAGACAGAGCTCTCATTAGTGCTTACTATTGAGAACAGAGACGTGAAGCCTTGTGTCGCTCTCCTCAGCATCTATTCAAGAGGATGAGTCGCTTCAGCAGGAGCTTCATCAAGATGGACGTCGGCTGACTCCTCAGCGAAAGCGAGTGCTGGAGTTGTTTGAACGCCGGGGATCGGGTTGCCACCTCAGTGCAGAGGAGGTGCATCAGCAGCTCGTGGAATTGGATCTCAAGGTTTCCTTGGCCACGGTGTATCGCACCTTGCGCCTTTTGGCGGATATGGGCTTTTTACAGGAACTCGAACTGACGGAGGGAGGGCGCCGTTTCGAGTTGGCCGTGGCAGATCATCGCGATCATCACCATGTGGTCTGCATTCGCTGTGGTCGTACAGAAGAGTTTGAAAGCCAGCCAGTGCTTGAGGCTGGAGCTCAGGCTGCAAAAGGGTTTGGATTCAAATTGATCGAATCCAGTCTCAACGTCAGAGCCATCTGCCCCGATTGCCAAAGCTGAGCATCAGTGCTGTCGATGCTCACTGGGGATGCTCGTTGCAGGGCATCCAGTACGAATCTCCCATCCGATGCACACCGGTGCAGCCAAGTTTTTTGGCTTGCTCTTCGGCTTCCGCTTTGGAGGGGTAAGCGAGATAGCGGGGGTTGGTTGTTGAGCGGATTTGGATGAGACCCATGCTCATCGGCCCTGCGGTAATCACCCCCATGGTGTTCACCCCAACAGCGATCAAGCCCATGCCGACCACAGCTGCGTTGATTACCCCCATGGCCACCACTCCGATGGACACGACCCCCATTGGAACGATGCCAATACAGATCACTCCCATCGGGACAATCCCGATTGAAATCGTTCCAAGAGGCGCGATTCCGATAGCGATGGGTTTTGGCTTTGTTCCGCAATGTCCTCCTTCAGTCATCGGTGCGCCTTAGTGGTGAGGGGTGGTCTTGTGGTGTTCGCACACCATCCACATCGATCCCATCTGGTGAGCACCGGTGCAGCCAAAGTCCGCGGCAGCTGCTTCCGCTTCAGCTCTTGTTTTAAACATCGCCTGTTTCGGCTGACCAGGCTCGTTATTGGCAGCCACATTGCTGCAGGACATCACCAGCAGAGCTGTGATCGCGCTGCACAACACGTAAAACCGATTCAATGACTTCGCTCTGATCTTTTAGAACTCTGCCCCATGGTGTCAGCACCAGCTTGATCACGCTTGTAGGGCGCCGCCACAGCTGGATCCTGCACCTGCAGTGCAACCGAAGCAGTGATGATCTGTTCGCACAGCGCCACCGTCGGGATTTTGATCTGGATTGAGGAGGTCTCGAAGATGTTGAAACGCCCCATGGCATGCCATCCCGAGCTGCTGATTGAAGTCACAGTCGAAGAGCTGCCCTGTCCAATCCACGCTGAAGAGCGTGCGACACATCACCGCTTGAAGGTTGTCGGGGTTGTGGGCGTTCTCGAGTCGTCGCTGGTAAGACTCCAGTTCTCCACTGCGTTCTAATTGCTTGGCGAAGCGCTGGATCGGCATGTTCGCGAGGGTGAGGAGGTTGTCAAAGGACAACCCCAGCTCATGCAACTCCCTTTTGTAATCCGCCTCTAGTGCAGCTTGTGGAGGAGGCAGTGTCGGACCGAGTGGGTTGTAAACGAGATCGAGACGGTGGTTGCTATCACCCGTTCCGTAGCCCAGTGCATTCAGCTGTTGGAGGCCGCTCAGGCTGCGTTCAAACACCCCGTTACCCCGCTGTCGATCGACGTTGTCCTTGCTGTAACAGGGCATCGATGCCACCACACTGACGCTTTGGTCTGCCAGAAACTTGGCTAAATCCTCTTGGCCCGGTTCGCTGAGGATGGTGAGGTTGCAGCGGTCAATCACCTTGATCCCGAGGGAACGGGCTTGTTCAACCAGACGGCGGAAGCTGGGGTGCAGTTCGGGTGCGCCACCGGTGAGGTCAAGACACTGCATCGCGCGCCGTTGCAGAACCTCCGGGATGAGATCGATCAGCTCCTCAGCCATCATTTCGGTCCTGGTGGGACCAGCGTTTACGTGGCAGTGAGCGCAGCTTTGATTGCAGCGGTAACCCAGATTCACCTGCAACGTGGTCACAGCTCCGCGGTGCACGGGTGGAAACGGGGCCAGGTCAACCGTCACAGGGCAGTTACTCCGCAGAGTCGATCTGTTTGGTCGATCTTGACCCATCGATCTGGACTTGCGTCGACTGGTTTCAGTCCACACACTGCGTTTGCCGACAGGGTTTGTGGTGCGTTCCCTCCATTTGATTGCCTTGTGCTTTGCATCTGGCCTGGTTGGGGCGACGACGGCTTGGTGGCTCAATCAACCGCCCGCGACGCGCTCTGTCATCCCCGTGGTTTTGCCTGCATTGCTGCAGGAGCCTGAACCACCGCCGCCCTCGCGTGATCAACTCGTTCGTCTGCACCAGGATCAGGAGCTTCTAGTTGAACGGCCGGATGGAGAGCTCGTGGCGATTGGCTACACCAGTGCCTTAATCGATCCCCGCTGGGTCACTGTCGAATTCTTTGGAGGCTGGAACCGAGAACTGGAGGCCAATGCAGATCTCGATGCCCTGTTGTTTACATCGGGTCCGACCTTTGCCCGCGGCATCGGCAACGGTGAGCTGGGCATGCGACTGCATGGTGATCTGTTGATGGGCAATGGGCGTTGGGCCGCCGGAAACAAAGCGGCGGCAGCTGGTCGTGCCTGGCTTGGGATCACCAACGACGGAACGCTCGAATTCGGTTATGGCGCCCTCACCCCAGAGCTGTCGCAGCGTCTGAGGGTGTTTATCGGTGGGCTGCATGCCTTCAGCAACACCACGCGGCCCGTGCCTGCGTCCTATGTCGGCGTTTACGGAGAGATGAAATTGGCCGATGTCCGCATCATTTATGGCTTGCGGCCCGATGGTTTACTCGAGCTGATCGAGACCGACGACGGTGTGTTGTTCTCTGATCTTCAACTGTTTGTCCAACAAAAAGGATTCCTGGCGGCTTACCTGCCGGACCATGCCTCCAAATCACGCTTGATTGTTCCCGGGCAACGGCATTGGAGCGAAGAACATGCCATTTGGGTTAGCGGGGGGAAACCATCAATCACCCAGATGCCTTTTCTGCTGCGTTTGACGCCAACGCCGGCCTGGCATGAGCGTCACAAACGCATGCGTTAAACAACGGCGACTGAATGGCGGCGATTGGCCAGCTCTTGGAACCAGGCGATGTACTGGGTTGGTCCGTTTGGCATCAAGACATCCAACTGCAATGGATCGTCCGGATCACTGATTCCATCTAGACGCCCATCCGTCAGGCTCGGTCGATCGACCTCTCCATGGCTGCTGTCCACCAGCACGACACGGTTGGACTGGCCGCACCAGCGTCCAAGGTCTTGCAACAGAGTGAGAAATCCACGGTCGCTACCCCCACGAAGCCACTGCGAGCCATCGCTGGCTTGCGTCGATGTCACCGTGTCTCCGACGCCAACAAGTCGAGGCATGTGTGCTGCCGGAACACGCTCTTTCACCAGTTGAAGCAGCTCGGACGCATCCTTGGGAGCCGTGCGGACGTTGAACGTCTCCCCAAATGGAGCCGTGCCGTGACGCTGAGCCACATGCTGATTAATCAGGACGAGTAGACCGGCTTCCTTAATCGAACCAGTGAGCATGAATTGAATATCTGTGCTGCCCACATCGCCTGTCATGGCAGGCTTCAATCGCTCACGGCCTGCGGAATCCCGTCCGAGGTTTGGGGCCACATGAAGGAAAAACGAGTTGCTGAGCCCTGCTGCACAGGCTTCGTTTAACAGCTGCTGCATCAGTGCATCCAGCATGGTCTGCATGGCCCGCTGGCCGGCGACATCGGTTGGGATTCGTTCGAACACCCCGTTCAGATTGATCGTTGGAGAAACTTGGGTGTCCAGAACGGCCGTTTTGGCCAGGTGCTGGATGTCCGCGGAAGAGCAGTTCGGTAGAAGCTGCGGCAGTTGTTCCAGCAGCAGTGCCTCCATCCGTTTGGGTGCTTTGGAGAGAAAATCCATTTCCTCGGGGCTCACCCCTGGATGACTCAACGTCCCAAAGCGGTCTTGGAATTGCACCCCCCCAGCGGCCAGACCCGGTAGATACAGACCATCCCTTTGCGGTGTTGAGGGATCGCCCAAGGCTGCTTCAACCAGACGATTTACACCGCGACGGCCTTCATGTTCTCCATTGGTCAGAACCATGAACTGGCCTTCTAATTGGGCCGCGGCGCGGACATAACTGGGGTTCATCTGCCGTGTCAGTGGATCCTTCACCAGCTGCATGCAGACGCCATCTAGGTCCTGGACGATGAGCAGATCATCGATCCACGAAAGTTCATCCAGAAGCTGGTCAGGAGTCAGTCTTGGCACGGATGTTTGAGACAGAAGGGTCAGCGTGTTGGCTGCCGCCGACCACCAGTTGGCTCCATTGTGCGTTGAATCACCTAGCCCTTGTTTGGGCGAAAAAAATGGAGCCCTCTCCCAAAGGCTCCAATGCTCGACGCGTCGTTCTCACGACAGGGTGAAAATACTTAGGCAGCCTGCGTCTCAGTTGTGATGATCGCTACCAGGAGTGTTTGTCGGGATACATCTGCAGCCTCAATCAGGCGGGCTCCCAGCATCAGCAGGTTCGATGTCATGGCCCGTTTGATGTGACATTTGGCGAAGATGGCAGCCCTTAAAGCGGTTGTCATGCATCCGACATGGACCGAGCAGTGGTGGCCGATCGCTTACCTCCAGGATCTCGATCCATCCCGTCCGAGTCGGTTCACATTGCTGGAACGAGATCTGGTGATTTGGTGGGATGCCGGCGGCGACTGTTGGCGCGTGTTTCCGGACGTTTGTCCTCATCGGCTGGGGCCGTTGAGTGAGGGCCGGATCAATGCCGATGGACAGTTGGAGTGTCCTTACCACGGCTGGAGTTTTGATGGTGAGGGTCACTGCCGTGTGATTCCCCAGGCCGATGACAACACCAAGCCTGAGGGGCGTCGTTCGCGGTGCGCCAGCTTGCATACAGCGACAGGTCAGGGTCTGTTGTTTGTCTGGATGGGTGCCCCGGATGCAGCGGCGATGGCTGAGCTGCCGTTGGTCCCTGCCCTTGATGAGAACCCCCAGAGCTGGACGGTGCAGGACACCTTTCGGGACCTGCCCATGGATGCCGTCACGTTGTTAGAGAACGTGCTGGATGTGAGTCATGTGCCCTTCACGCATCACCGGACTGTGGGGAAGAGGGAGAATGCTGCTCCGGTGAATGCAGTGATCACCAAGGAAGCGTCGGACGGTTTTGAGGCGTTTTGGGAGGAAGGTCCACGGCGTGGGCAACTGGGATCGCAATCCACCTGTTTCCGTGCACCTCAGTTGATGTGGCATGACCTCACGGCGGATGGTTTCGGACGCATCCTCACGGTGGTTTACGCCGTCCCAATCCGGCGTGGTGAATGCCGCCTCTTTGCGCGTTTTCCCTTCCAGTTCCAATCGGCTCTTCCGCGCTTGCTCATCGGCTTGCGACCGCGTTGGTTGCAGCACATCGGTAACCACAAAGTGCTCGAGGATGACCAGGTTTTTCTGCATTGGCAGGAGCGGGTTCTGGAGCGTGCTGGTGGTAGCGCCGCTGCTGATCGAGCCTTTTATCTCCCCACCACCAGCGATCGGTACGTCGCCGCTCTGCATCGTTGGCTGAACGACAACGGTGGAGAACCCTTTGCTGATCAGCCATTGCCGTCGCGGTTAGGGACCCATACCTTGATGGACCGCTACAACAGCCACACCATTCACTGCCGCAGTTGTTCCACAGCACTCGATCGAGTGCGCAAAGCGCGGCCCTTCACCTGGGCCCTGCTTTGGAGTGGTGCAGCTTTGGTGGGTTTTGGACAAGGCAACCGCTGGAGCGTGATCGGTTTGATTTGCGCTGCCATCGCCGCCTTGGGGCTTCGCCAATTGGGGCGCTGGGAGCAGGGTTTGACCTGCGGGGATGGTCAAGCACCCCGTAATCAGTCGCGCTGAGCGGGATCAGCCTTCCTACTTAAAAGGGAGCAAATGGGGTTTGACTTCGGCTCCGACCTTGCCTTCCACGTTCACTGTTCCTCCGATAGCGACTGTGTCTTTCACGGTGACGGCTCCATCCACCTGAACCGGTCCCGTGATGGAACTCACCTGGGCATTGGCATCGACGGTGCCATTGATCGCGACCGGGCGATCAATGGACTGAACCTTGACGGGGCCGATGACGAGTGGTTGCTGACCAGTGATCGTCACGGGGGCGTCAACCCCCACCGTTCCTGACACCGGGAGGGGTTGGTCGCTGCGAATGGTGACACTGGCGGGCATCACCAATTTGTCGACTTGCAGCCCCCCATCGATCCGGACCGGAATCGGTTCACTCAGCACTTTCAACAGCACCGCTGATAGAGCCAGGCTGGACAGCACAACGGCTGCTGGCCAGCGGTAAGCCAGGAGTAGCTCTTGGCGGTTGAAAGGCATGGCAGCAGCTTTTGACTGCATTACACCGCCTTTCGTCAATTCATGCCCATCACCTTGCGGTAGGCCGGGCGTTGCTGCGTGGATGCAATCAAGGCTTCAATCGCTGGATAAGGCGATAGGTCTTCCTGTGGAAAGAAGATCGGTAGATAGGCCAAATACGCCGTCACGGCGCAGTCAGCGGCACCCCATTGCTCACCAACGAGGGGTTGGCCTGGAGTGAGTTGATGATTGAGCTCTTGCATTAACCGGGGAAACTCGCGCTCACGATTGCTTGGCACAAACAGGGCGATCGCCAGCGTTGCGTTGGCGAAGAGCAGCCATTGATTGATCAGTGATCGCTGGGCTGGTCCTTTGATTTCCTTGCCGTGATGTTCTGCGAGATGGAGAAGGATCGCTCCTGATTCGAACAACGTCAGTGGTTGTCCATCGGGACCCAGCAAGCTGTCGTCGACAAGCGCAGGCAATTTTCCAAAGGGATTGATCGCGAGATAGTCGGGCTGACGATGTTGATTCCCGCGGAGGTCGATCTCCACCAGCTCATAGGGGATGCCTTTTTCTTCGAGGTACCAGCGGGGCATCGAAGCCCTGGTCTGAGGTCCGCCGTACAGGGTCAGTGCCATGGTTCGGTTGCAGCAACCAATCAGTCCTGACAGTCTCCCTAGGGGATGGTCTTTAGGGTGTGCAGCGAACGCTTTGTGCGTCCCTACTCGGTTCTGATGCGCAACTCTTTTTTTGATCGCAGCCTCGATGCCGGCTCGATTGCACGCCGGGTGAGGGATGTTGCGGCGGGAAAGGTGGGCTTTTACAGCGTTGGTCTCTATCCAGCCTCTCTGGCGTACAACTGCGCCATGCAAAACCAGGCTGGACGCCTGATGCTCGCTGCCCGGCCCGGACGCGATCTGCTCGGGGCGTTTTCAAAAGAAGCGATCGCCAACATGGACGCTGGCCACGTGGCAACGGTGCGCAGCACAGGGACGCATGTCTCCTCCACCGAACAACGCCCCAATACCCTCCGGGATCTCATCCTTGAATGTGAACTGGTGGTGCTGAGTGCCAACAGCAACCACATTGAGGAGGATCTTCTCGAGGCCTGCCGGCTGCGGGAGGAGTTAGGCCGTGAGCAGGTTGTTCTGGCTTGTTTGTCGGGATCGTTCAGCCACGATCCAATTACCAACAACGCCTATGTGCTGTGTGAGCAAGAACCCAACCTGGCGTTCTTCTCAGGGTTTCACCGGCATGGAGCCCTGAGAAATCCATTCGACAGTTTCACCGCGAATTTCTGCCACCCCAATGCACTCACCGCGATGCTCGGTGCGCAGCTGCTGGATTGTCTGTCCCCGAACATTCAAGTGTCGCCAGGTGTCCACAACGTTGAGGGGCAGTACATCAAGGCCGCGAAGAACATGGCTTCGGTGTTTGCTGGTTTTGGGTATGCCTTTCATCAAGACAACCCGGGGGTCCTCCCGACGCTGTTGACCCTGTTGTTGGATCAGTGCCTGGATCAAGCGGCAACGGTGTCGATGGCGCGTCCGGATCGGCAAAAGCTCTATCACCGTCAACCGATTCCTCTGACTGAGCTTGGTTATGCGGTGCCACGGATTGAAGCCACCTTGGTTCGTGACGGGGACTTTGAAAAGGTGCGTGATCACACCTTTACGCAGCTCACCGCGATGGTGGCCGATGTGCGCGGCAGCATGATGCTCCCGGTCTCCGGCAGCCCGACACGGAATTTTCAAGTGGGTCAGGTGTTGGCAGCCAAAATGCGTGAGCACAAACGTTGTCCAAGTTCCATGGAGGAACTGGAGCAGTGGTGCGAATCAGCGGGACTCCGCAAGGGTGGTCTGGAAGGCCTCAAATCGCTTCGTTACTGGCCTCAAATTGCGAGGAAATATTCCATCCCTCTTCACGACGCCTCCATGGTGAATCTCCTCTACATGGCTGTGTATGGGCGCCCCGCTGTGAAGGACACGGCTTATCGCGTGATGACTGAAAGCCGTGAATTGTCGAATTACTGCCAGGAATCGGTGCGACCGACCCACAGCCGGCGATACGCAGAAGCCTTGCAAAATCTTGATGTCGTTGAGGCCCTCGATCTATTTGTCAACGCGGTGATTGCGGATAACGCGCGTAACGCCATGCGTCGAGCAGCTCCCTTGGAGGGCGATGGTGATGGCTTGCCGGCCTATGTCCAATTGATGGATGTGATCGAAACACAGCTGGATGCCTAAGTCAGTCGCCTGCCGTTCTGCACACTGACGGCTTGTGAGTCGTGAAAGAGCAGGCATGGTTTCGACCTGAGACCCATGCGACTGCTGATGACCGAGGCTTTGGAAGCTATTGCAGATCGCTTCCATCCCCGTGAGCGAATTACTGGGATCCACAGTCTTGGCTCGGGCAATGTCAACGAGACCTTTCTCGTAACCCATGACGGACGACGTGATGGAGGAGCCTTTGTTCTTCAACGATTGAACAAAAGCGTTTTTACGCGTCCTGATTTAGTGATGCGCAATTTGGTGGCGCTTGGTGAGCATGTTCAACGCCGCTTGGAGACGCCGCCGCCGGAGTTGCAAGGGCGGCGATGGGAGGTTCCTCAGGTAGTGCCGTCTCGGCAGGAATCCAGGCCTTGGGTGGAGCACGATGGTGAGGTGTGGCGCTCGATTACTTACATCGGCGCTGCCACCACGACGGATGTGATTCGGGATTGCTTTCAAGCCAGGGAAGTTGGCTACGGCTTGGGCATGTTTCATTCCCTGATCAGTGATTTACCTGCGGATTCACTCGCGGACACCCTGGAAGACTTTCACGTCACCCCCTCGTATCTCCGGCGCTTTGATCAGGTCCTCGCGAGGTCCATTCCGCAGAATCCTTCCAAGGCGCTGACGAACGCGCTCGCTTTTGTGAATCAGCGACGGGAGGGCGCTTCCGTGCTGGAGGATGCAGTTGCTCGTGGTGAACTACACCATCGCCCGATTCATGGCGATCCAAAAATCAACAACGTCATGATGGATGAAGCCACCGGGCAAGCCGTTGGTTTGATTGATCTCGACACCGTTAAGCCAGGACTGATTCACTACGACATTGGCGATTGTTTGCGCTCCTGCTGCAATCCGGCTGGAGAAGAAGCAGAAGATCTTGACGGTGTGAGGTTTGATTTGGCTTTGGCTGAATCCATTCTCGAGGGCTATCTCTCGGTTGCTGGCAGTTTTCTGAGCGAACAAGATTGTGCTTATCTTCCCGATTGCATTCGGTTGATTCCTTTTGAGTTGGGGTTGCGCTTCCTCACGGACCATCTCGATGGTGACCGTTATTTCCGGACCAACCACCCCAATCAAAACCTGCACCGAGCCGATGTGCAGTTCCGACTCACCGAGAGCATCGACAATCAGATGCCTGAGATCCGCGCGTTGATCAGCCGTTTGCTGAACGCAGGCTGACATGGGACGACAATCTGTTGAGCTGCGTCAGGCCTCGCGCCTGATTCCCTTCGAGAGTGCTGTGCCGGCGGGCCTCCAGGTGAGTGCTGAGTTGATTTGGAATGATCGGGGTTGGCTTGAGCTGAGTTATGGGGTTCTGGCTGCTTCGTCCGTTGGCCTGTCGGACCTTGTTCTTCCCAGTGGTCTTGTTGATGGGGGGCAGTCAGAGGGTCAGCGTCGGGATGCGTTATGGACCACCACTTGTTTTGAAGCGTTTCTCGGCATGCCCGGACAGGAGGGCTACTGGGAAATCAACGTGGCGCCCAATGGTGACTGGGCTGTCTATCAATTTGATCGCTACCGCGAAGGTCAGGCTCGCCAATCCTTGCTGGATGCTCCTTGCATTGAGCTCAGACGGCGCCACCATCAGCTTCGACTGGATGCCGTGCTTCCCATCAGTCCTTGGTGGCCATCGAATGTGGCTCCTGAATTGGCCTTGACCACGGTGTTGGATTTCGGCACTGCCGGTTGCAGTCATTGGAGTGTGGCTCATCCCAACCAGGGCGCTGATTTTCACGATCGCAGTTTGTATTTGGCTCCTTAAACCGCACCGTTAGGGTTTTTGCATGTCCGCTCGGGAGAGGAGATGCGCAGGCGTCTGCTGCTCACAGGCACTTGTTGTGTTGCTGGTTTGATCGGGTTTGTTGCCGTTACGGCAGCCCGTGAACCTCAGCCTGTTGTTCCCCAAGAGTCGGCCACCCGTCCGGCCGTGGCTCCCCGTCGTTATCCGGTTGTTCCGCGCTCTGCTCAGGAGACTGCAGACCAGTTGGTCCGAGTTGAAGCAGCCCTCCGTAATCCCTCCACTTCGCCATCGGCGTTGCCGGATTTGGGTCATCAGCAGCAGGTGATCTACAGGGTTTTGTCCGCTGATACCGCGCGATCTGCTGCGGTGGTGGCCGCCCTTCCTCCGCGTTGGAAGAGTGTGGCTGAACGGCATCTTGCGGCTCGCCGAGAATTTCTGCGGATGAGTCGAGGTCGAGGTCCATCTCGACTTCCTGCTTGGCGCATCATTCAGCCAGAGCCGGCTGAGCAATTGCTGAGCTACTACCGAAAGGCTGAGGCCACGACCGGAATCGAATGGGAAGTCTTGGCCGCCGTGAACTTGGTCGAAACCGGCATGGGTCGGATCGATGGCATTTCTGTGGCGAATGCTCAGGGACCGATGCAGTTTTTACCGACAACCTGGGCTGAACCGGGGATTGGTGCTGGTGACATCCGCAATCCCCATGATGCGATTCAGGCTGCGGCGCGTTATCTCGTGCGACGAGGAGGACTGCAGAACATTCGTCAGGGCCTGTGGGGATACAACAACAGTGATTACTACGGGCGTGCAGTGTTGCTCTACGCGTCCCTCATGAAGGAGGACCCACGGGCTTACATCGGTCTCTACCACTGGGAAATCCACTTCAACTCAGCGCTTGGTGACCTCTGGCTACCGGTTGGTTATGTCCAGAACCAACCGATTGCCGTCACCACATATCTCGAGAGGAATCCGGGAAGCCGTTCCCCCAATTGATTGGACTTCCGTCCGTTGGCACTTACGCTTCAGAATCGCTTGAACTCTGCAGCGCGTGCCCAAGGAAACTTCCCACCGTGGTGATGAGCTGAAGGGACTTGGATGGCCCGATCTCGATGTGGCCCGCTACGTGGAGTTGTGGGAGTACAGACAGCGCTGGGGGGCCATGAACCTTGAGCGCGAGGACCGGCTGTTTCTTCGCAAAGCCGAAAACGCCTTACCCAAAATCCTTACTGGGCGCGCTGCGGCGAAAAAGCCCATCAACGAGAAGACCTACTACAAATGGCTTCGCTTCCACCTCGATGCCATGGAGGCCGAAGAAGCCGAGATGGCTCTCAACGAGGGTGAACGCGGAGCTTGGCCGGTGATGCTCGAAGCCGAATTGCGAATCTTGGACCATTACGAGCCTGTGCTCGGGCTGCCGGACACCCTGAAGGCCAAGGCCCTGGCACCTGTTCGGGAAACCCTGGCCAGTCAGGTTGCTGCCCTCGGTGTGACGAAGCCCTACGACTTCGAAGCAGCGCTCAACAAACTCAAAGAGACGGAAAACAGCCGCTGGAAGCATCTTCGTGATGGTGACGGAACCGATCGCACTTATCCAATCCTGAGTTCAGAGGCGATTTCCGGTTTCCGGGCAGAAGCACATCGTGAATTGCATGCTGTGATTCGCAGTACGTTCCCTTCTCTGGCTGAAACCGAGAAACCAGAGCTCTCTGACGACTAGAAATGGAGGAATACCGACCTGAAACGGTCCAATGTCCCAGCGCTTTGAGACGCTCCAGCTCCATGCGGGGCAAACCCCAGACCCCACCACCAATTCCAGAGCGGTTCCGATTTACCAGACCAGCTCATACGTCTTCAACGACGCTGAGCATGGAGCCAACCTCTTCGGGTTGAAGGAGTTCGGCAACATCTACACCCGTCTGATGAATCCGACGACGGATGTGTTCGAAAAACGAGTGGCGGCTCTCGAGGGTGGAATCGCAGCCCTGGCGACGGCCTCAGGGCAGTCTGCTCAGTTCCTCGCGATCACCAATTGCATGCAGGCGGGAGATAATTTTGTCTCAACGTCTTATCTCTACGGCGGAACGTATAACCAGTTCAAAGTTCAGTTCCCAAGGTTGGGTATTGATGTGCGTTTCGCCGACGGCGATGACGTCGAGAGCTTTGCCGCTCAAATCGACGACAACACCAAGGCGTTGTATGTGGAGGCGATGGGCAACCCTCGCTTCAATATTCCCGATTTCGCTGGCCTCTCTGCACTCGCGAAAGAGAAGGGCATTCCATTAATTGTGGATAACACGCTTGGTGCAGCTGGTGCATTGATGCGGCCGATCGATCACGGCGCTGATGTGGTCGTTGAAAGTGCGACCAAATGGATCGGTGGGCATGGCACCAGCCTTGGTGGCGTGATCGTGGATGCTGGAACCTTCAATTGGGGAAATGGCAAATTCCCGTTGATGAGTCAGCCGAGCGCTGCATATCACGGTTTGGTGCACTGGGATGCCTTTGGTTTTGGCAGTGACGTGTGCAAGATGCTTGGCGTACCGGACGATCGAAACGTTGCCTTTGCGTTGCGTGCTCGTGTTGAAGGTTTACGGGATTGGGGCCCTGCTGTCAGCCCCTTCAATAGCTTTTTGCTGTTGCAGGGATTGGAAACACTCAGCCTTCGGGTGGAGCGCCATACGGAGAACGCGATGGCACTGGCGCTTTGGTTGAAGGACCACCCCAAGGTGGCCAGTATTAGTTATCCAGGCCTTTCTGATGATCCGTATCACCAGCGTGCCAAGCAATATCTCACTGGCCGCGGCATGGGTTGCATGTTGATGTTCTCGCTTAAGGGTGGATATGACGATGCTGTGAATTTCATCAATAGCCTTAAGTTGGCCAGCCATTTGGCCAATGTGGGTGATGCCAAAACATTGGTGATTCATCCTGCCTCGACCACCCACCAGCAGCTCAGTGAAGACGAACAGGCCTCGGCTGGCGTTACGCCAACGATGGTTCGTGTGTCGGTTGGCCTGGAGCATATCGACGACATTAAGGAAGATTTTGAGCAAGCCCTCGCTGTTCTGAGCTGATGATGAATGGGTGACCTATGGCTCTAATTCTTCCTCGCAGCTATCACAAAATTGCGGCGATTGAGCGCAACAGGATCTCCTGGATTGAGCCAAAACAGGCTGAGCGTCAGGACATCCGACCCCTTCGGATTGGCATTCTCAATATCATGCCGTTGGGGAAACAATACGAGTTCAATTTGTTGCATCCCCTCGGCTTATCTGTTCTTCAGATTGAGCCGATTTGGATTCGTTTAGCGTCCCACGCCTACAAAAGCTGGGATCAAAATCATCTCAACCAGCTCTATGTGACCTGGGAGCAAGCCTTGGCCCAGGGCCCTCTTGATGGCTTGATTATCACCGGTGCCCCTGTTGAGCATCTTCCCTTTGATCAGGTCACGTATTGGTCAGAGTTGGTGACATTGATCGAGCAGGCACGGCACACCTGTGCGAGCACTCTTGGTCTGTGCTGGGCTGGCTTTGCCATGGCCTATCTCGCTGGCGTGGACAAGATTCCCTTTGAGCAGAAGCTCTTCGGGATCTATCCACTTCGCAGCTTGATTCCCGGCCATCCCCTGATGGGCACCCAAGACGATCATTTTTATTGTCCTCAGAGCCGTTATGCAGGTTTGCCGGATGCGGCGATGGAATCTGCGCAGCGTCAGGGTCGGCTCCGTCTGCTCGCCTATGGAGAGCAAGTCGGATACACCATTTTCGAAACACCCGATCAGCGTCAGTTGATGCACCTGGGCCACCCGGAGTACAACGTCGGCCGTTTACAGGCTGAGATGGAACGAGACAAAGCTCGAGGAGATGTTCCTCCTCCAGAAAACTTTGATTCGGATCACCCCAAAACCCTCTGGCGCTCCCACCGCAATCTGCTGTTTCAGCAGTGGCTTTGGTTCTGTTATCAGCGTGTGAGTTTGGTCGGCTGAGGGGTTGTCTCCGAAGCAGGTTGAACGGGTTCGTTCAACTGATGGTCCGGAGCGGCCTTGCGGTTCAGCTCGCGCTCCAAGGCTTCAACCCTGCGTTCTCGCAGACAATGTCTGCAGCCGCCAAGGGTTTGTAAGTGCTTTTCCG
Organism: Synechococcus sp. ARS1019; assembly: GCA_002690325.1. Classification (GTDB taxonomy): domain Bacteria; phylum Cyanobacteriota; class Cyanobacteriia; order PCC-6307; family Cyanobiaceae; genus Parasynechococcus. The sequence continues at coordinate 15,674 of NZED01000031.1, read as the reverse complement.
GGGTGATCGTGATGGCGCGAACTGGGTGCTTACGGCACCGCAATTTCACCGGGCTTTTGTAACTGCGCCAGATGATTTCGCTGTAATCAAACTGATCTCCGAAGCGTGTTCGTGCTCTCTCGAGGAATTCCTCGTGTGTGATCCGTGCTCCCATGGCAGAAATGTATGGGAAGACCCGTCGTTCTGGCTTCAAGCGTTATCCGTCGTCATGGTTTGACGCTTAAGTCAGCAGAGTGGGTGACGTTGACCACTGCTGTCGCCCGATGTTGTCGGATGAGGTCTCGTCTGCACTTTGGACACTGCATTCAGGCTGGCTGGGTGCCGAGCTTGCGCACCAGTGGCGTCGACACTTGCAAGAGCAGGTCGATTGGCAGCAGCCCACCGTCCAGGTGTATGGACGTCGTCACCCTGTTCCTCGCCTTACCACATTCCTCGCTGAAGAGGGCTTGCGATATCGCTACAGCGGGACCGTGCACAACGGCGAGGGGTGGCCGCTGTGGTTTCGTCCCTTATTGGATCGTGTGAATGAAGCCTGTGATGTTCGTTTCAATGGCTGCCTGTTGAATCTTTATCGCAACGGCGACGACCGAATGGGATGGCACGCCGACGATGAACCGGAGATCGATCAGCAGTGCCCAATTGCCTCGTTGTCATTGGGTGGCAGTCGTGATTTTGTGTTGAGAGAACGCGCTGCCTTGAAGAGGAAGGTGTCGCTTCAGCTGTCGGATGGTGATCTTCTTGTCATGCACCCCGGGTGTCAGCAGCGTTGGATGCACTCCCTGCCGACGCGAAGACGGGTCTTAAGCACGCGGATCAATTTGACGTTTCGCTGTTTTCAATCGGCTTGATTACACAAGATTGGTCAAGATCCAGCCCCAGATTGGTGTGCTCACGGCCGCCAGAATGGTGGTTCTCAAGACCAGACTTGCCGCCACGCTTTGGTCGTGGCGGACAGCTTCTGCAATCAACAGGATGGAGATTGCTGTCGGAGCGGCTGCCTGCAGTGTTAGGGCTTGCACCATCACCGGTTTGAGATTGAGCGCTGAGGTCAACACGAACATCACCATTGGAAATCCGACCAACTTGATCAAGGTGGCGGTGGTGATTCCCGTGGAGGTTGGAGGCTGTTGATCAGATCCCTCGGACCACACACTGCCCAGGCGCATGCCGACGACTGTGAGGGCCAACACAATCACGATCCGCGAGGGCAGCCAGAGCATCGAGGCAACCTCGCTAGCCCAAGGCGTGGCCACCACAACCAAGGCCCCCAACAGTCCCTTCATCGCAGGGCTGGAGCTAAGGCTGTTGACCAGATCATGCAGGGGGCGGTTGTTGTGCTCGCCAGGTTGGGCAAGCAGCAAGGGGCCGATGCTCCAGGTGAGCAGGGTGGCGCCAAGGTCGTACCCGATGCTGATCGGGAGGGCTTCGGCTGGCAGGAGGGCCAGGGCAACGGGGATGCCCACATAGGCGGTGTTGCCAACGCAGCACCCCAGCTTGTTGCTTCTGTGGTGGAGTGGCTTTTGCAGCAGTGGTGCTGACCAAATCAGCGTTTGCATCAGTCCGATGGCTGCGACGGCCAGACCAGCTGCCTCCAGCATCTGCAGGCTGAGGCCCCCCTTCAGAAGCAGACCCATGACGCTGATCGGCACGCCAAAACGCACCAAGGGAGCTGCGATGCGTTGGCCAATTAAAGGTTGTCGACGTCCGATCCAGAAGCCCACGACCAGTGAGGGCAACAGTTCCAGTAGCAACCGCAGCACGCGGTGTTTCACGGAGGCTCTTTATTCAACAGGCCCAAGGCGACCCTCCTCTGTGCCAAACTGCTCACCGTCCATTCACTGAGAGGTGAGCTGGGATGAAACGCTCGTTGCGCCTGTTAATGCGTCGTCATGGTCTGCTCGAGCGCTTGGAGCGGCTGCAGGTTCTTCTCTCGGTTCAAATTGAGACGCTGCCTCTTGGCAATGAAAGCTGGCTCGACACAGAACGTGAATTGGTTGCTGTTGAGCGTGCACTTGAGCGCATTCCAGCCTTTGATCTTTGAGATCTGCTGAACGGTTCTGTTATGGGCTTCGCCATTCGGCGTGATGATGGTGAGATGGATGCATATACAAAGCAGATTTTCGCAAGTTACGACGATGCTTATGAAGAGTTAGAGCGCTATTACCGAGACTTTTGTTGCTCTGATGATGAGCGTGTGGAATACAGTATTGTCAAATTAGACGAAAAAAATTGATATTATTGGGTTAATTTATTCTTAATTTTGCATCTGGTTAAGGAACTGGCGACTGCGTTCCTCTTGTGCATTGTTGAAGAAGGATTTGGGGTCGGACGTTTCAATCACCCGGCCATGGTCCATGAACATCACGCGGTCTGCGACCTCTCTGGCGAACCCAAGTTCGTGGGTGACCACCACCATCGTCATTCCCCCTTTGGCGAGCTGTCGCATCGCGTCCAAAACCTCCTTGACCCGTTCGGGGTCCAAGGCACTGGTGGGTTCATCGAACAGCATGACTTCTGGCTCGAGGGCTAAGGCGCGGGCGATGGCGACGCGCTGTTGTTGGCCACCGCTCAGCTGCGCCGGAAACTTATGGGCCTGCTCTCGAATGCCCATCTGGTCCAATAGGTCGATGGCCTGCTGCTCGGCTTCGTCCTTGGGGCGCTGTTGCACCTTGATGGGGGCCAGGGTGATGTTGTCGATGATCGACAGGTGAGGGAAAAGATTGAATTGCTGAAACACCATTCCCACCCGACGGCGAATGGCCCGCACCTGGCGTTCTTCATGGGTGGCATCCAGTCGCACGCCGAGGACATCGAGTTGCCCACCATCCAAGGTTTCAAGACCGTTGAACGTCCGAATCAGGGTGCTTTTCCCAGAGCCTGATGGTCCCATGACGACCAGCACCTCACCGCTGGTGACCTCCAACGTCACCCCGTCGAGGGCGCGAAGCCCTGGGGTGTAACTCTTCACCAGATCGGTGGCGCGAATCGCAACGGTCATCGGTTGGAACGAACAGGGTCGAGCTGGATCTCGAGGTGACGGGCCAGCAAAGCCATCGCCGTGCACGCCAGCCAGTAAACCGCAGCTAACCAGAGGTAGACCTCTAGATAACGTCCGATAAAGGCCGGATTCGCAAGCAAGCTTCGGCTGATTCCGAGGAGTTCAACCAGTCCAAGAATGGCCATGAGACTGGTGTTTTGCAGCAGCCCTACCGCTTGATTGGTCAGTGATGGCAGGGCAATGCGAAGGGCTTGAGGCAACACCACCAATTGCAGGGTCTGCCGGGGGGAGAGCCCCAACACTTGAGCGGCTTCCTGTTGGGTCGGCGGGATGGATTGCAGGCCGCCGCGGACGTCTTCGGCGATGTAAGCCGCCGCGAACAGGGCAAACGCGACCACAGCTCGCAGCACCCGGTTGATTTCCAATCCTGGCGGCAGGAACAGCGGAATCAGGAGTTGACCGAAGAACAGAACGGCAATGAGCGGGACTGCTCGCATCAGTTCGATGTATCCCACGCTGGTCCAACGCAGGACCGGTAGAGAACTGCGTCGCCCCAGTGCTAGAAGCACGCCCATCGGAAGTGCGAGTAGCCCGCTTCCGGCGGTCAAGAGCAGCGTGAGTGTGAGGCCTCCCCAGTCGCGCGTTCCCACTGGGAGGAGGCCAATGCCGCCAGCAAGCAGCCACAGGCCGACGGGGGCCATGGCAATCCACGTGATCGGTAGAGCTTTGCGCCACAGACCTGTTCGGGGGCCAGCCAAGGTGAGAGTGATCAATACGATCAGACCGGCAATCCAAAGCAGGGGTCGCCAGCGTTGCTCCTCTGGGTAGCTGCCAACGGCATAGAGCGGAAGATTGCTGCGCACCACCGCCCAGTCGGCTCCGACAAGAAGCCAGTGCAGCACTGACCAGCCTCCCCAACCCAAGAGAGCGATCAAGGTGAGTGTGATGAGACGGTCCAGTGCCTTGTTCATCAACGACTCCTCCGCAGTCGACCGAGGACCCAACCGTTGAAGGCCGTCATCCCTCCGCTGATCAATAGGTTCAGCAATAGGAAACTCACCAATAGAAGGAGAAACCCTTCGATGGCCCGACCGGTTTGGGTGATGGTGGTATCGCTGACGGCATAGAGATCTGCATAGCCAACAGCAATGGCCAGGGTGCTGTTTTTGGCAAGGTTGAGGTATTGACTCGTGAGCGCTGGCAAGATCGCTGGCAACGCCTGAGGCAGGACGATTCGGCGCAGGCCAAGACCTTCTCCAAGCCCAAGGCTTCTGTAGGCCTCCCATTGACCTCTTGGTACGGCGTTGATGCCGCCCCGAACAATCTCGGCGATGGATGCCCCCGTAAATACGGTAAGTCCGGTGAGGACAGCGCAGAATTCAACACTTAAGGGGAGCCCCAAGATATTGATGCCTTGATTCGACAGTTGGATGAGTCCACCGATTGGAGTTTCAGGGAGGCCAAGAAACGCGACGAAATACCAGAACAACAACTGCAGGAGCAGTGGAACTTGGCGGATGACGGCGACATAGCCGCTGGCCAGAGTGCGCAGCAGATGGTTGGAACTAATGCGTGCAGCCCCTGCTGTGATGCCGAGCAGAGTTGCCAACACAAGTCCCGCCAGAATGACCTTGAGGCTGTTCATCCAGCCGATCAGAAGGGCCCACAAGTAGCTGTCGGAAGGGGAGTATGGCAGCGCGGTTTCAGCCAGTGCGAAGCCAGCTGGCCGGCTAAGCCAGCTGAATCCAAGCCCGAGGCCTGTGCGGATCAGGTTCACGGTGAGGTTGTTGACCAGCAATGCCAGCACTGCCAGCAGCAAGGCGGCAAGTGCGAGCTGAATCAGAACAGTTTTCCGACCCATCAGGTGAATGGAGGCGCGATCATGAGCCCACCGTCCTCCGCGAGGCGATTGGCGCCCCGAGGGATATCAACGGCACTCTTTGGCCCGAGATGCCGGTCGTAGATCTCGCCGTAGTTTCCGGTGGCACGAATAATTTGCACCACGAAATCATCAGCAAGTCCAAGCTTGCTACCGAGTCCGCCGTCGATGCCAAGAAAGCGCCGAAGTGCGGTTTGACTTGGGTCTGCTTCGGCTTTGCTCACCATGGCGTCCACGTTGTTCTGTGTGATGCCCCGTTCTTCGGCCTCGATGAGGGCATACACAGCCCAAGTCATGGCATCAGACATGCGTTGATCTCCGCCGACAACGGCGGGAGCCAAGGGTTCCTTACTGAGTCGTTCGCCAAGGATTTGATGGGCGTTAGGGGCGGCGAATCCAGATCGTGCTGCTGCCAGTTGTGAACGGTCTGATGTCATCGCGGCACAGCGCCCTTGCAGATACCCCCCCACGACTTGATTGAGGTCTTGGTATTTGATCGGTGTATAGGGCAGCCCCTGGGCAGAAAAAGCATCATTGAGGTTCTGCTCGGTGGTGGTCCCGGACCCCACGCAGATTGGCTTGCCGCGCAGGTCATCCATCGAACGCACACCACTGGCGGTTGGTACGAGGAGTCCCTGCCCGTCGTGGAAGACCACTGGGCCAACACTGAGGCCATTGCCACCGCTGGCATCTCGACTGAGGGTGTGTGTGGTGTTTCGCGACAAGAGGTCGATTTCACCGGAACGCAGTGCTGTGAAGCGTTCCGGTGCTGTCAGTGGGCGGTATTGAACGCTTTCTGAATCACCGACGAAAGCCGCTGCCATCGCCCGGCAAATATCAATATCCAAACCCGTGTAGCGGCCTTCTGGGCTGAGAAAACTGAATCCCGGAATTTTGCCGCTGACGCCGCAGAGCAATTCACCTCGTTGGCGGACAAGATCGAGGCGAGAGGTTTCGGCATCACTGAGCGATGCACAACTACTGAGCAGACCACTCAGGCCCGCCAACGCTCCGATCAGAAGGAATCGACTGAATCGGATCATTGGCGATGGTACGGATCGGATGGATTGTCCCAGATCTCCTTTCATGTCGGGCAAATGCACCTAACTTTTTGGTAACTGACTTTCCCTAATGCGGGCCGCCGTGCCGTTGGTGGCATCTGTTTTGGTTTCTCTGCTCTCAGCAGCAACTCCTTGCCATGCTTGGGATCATGGCGATCGGCAGGCTTACAACAACAAAATGTCGCTCTTAAAAGTTCTCGTGGATGGTGCGAAGGATAGAGCCTCAAACAGCGGAGATTTGGAAACACTTTGTTTGTTGATGAGTATCGGTAACGACGTCACGTCTCAATATGTGCAGCTCAATCCAGCTGATCAACAAGTCAAAATTCGATTGTCCAATATGAAAACGGATATGACATCTTGCTTGGCTCTGATGCATCAGCTGGATCAGTCGATCTGATCCTGAGCTTTAGGCATGTGCTGACTCTTGGCCGCCGATGCGTTCAAACAGATTCAAGCTCTCCTCATTTAGGCCCACAACCTCAACGACAGATCCACCATTGCGGAATTTGCGGATGATTTGGTCCAGCGCCGCTACACCGCTTTGATCCCAGATATGGGCGGATGACAGATCAATGGTGATTTTGGCGGGGTGATCGTGGAGATCGAAGCCTTGGAGGAAATACACCTTGCTGACGAAGAAGAGCTGGCCGGTGACGCGATAACAGCGTTCCTCGTCGCTGAGATCAATGGTGTCTACCTGGATCACCTTGGCCACTTTGCGGCTAAACAGAATTCCAGCAAGGGCAACACCAGCAAGAACCCCAAGTGCAAGGTTGTGAGGTGTGGTGAGCATGGTGACGGCAAAGGTCATCAACATCACCGAGGTATCGCTCTTGGGAATCTGCCGAAGGTTGCGCAGACCGTTGATGTCGGCGGTGCTGACGGCGATGCTGATCATCACTGCCACGAGTGCAGCCATTGGGATCTGCTTGAGCCAGGGACCTGCCAGCAGGATCATGGCCAGCAGACTGACACCGGAGAACAAGGTGGAGAGACGGGTGCGTCCGCCGTTGTCCACATTCATCACGGACTGGCCAACAAGGGCACAGCCAGCCATGCCTCCAAACAACGACGACACGATGTTGGCAATGCCTTGACCGCGCGCCTCCGTGTTTTTGTTCGTTGTCGTGTCGGTCTTGTCGTCGAGAATGTCTTGGGTGAGGAAGGTCTCCATCAGACCGACCAACGAAATGGCTAGTGCTGTTGGCAGGACAAGTCCGAGGGTGTCGAGATTGAAGGGAACGCCGCCTGCTCCAAACGGAATGCTGAAGGTTGGAAGACCGTCTGGAAGCGTGCCGAGGCTGCTAACGGTTGGGATGTCAAAGCTGAGCCCCACGCTGATGGCAGTTAGTACGACGATCGCGACCAGTTGTGATGGAACGACTCGAGTGAGGCGTGGGAGGCCGTAAATGATGGCTAAACCCAGCACAACGAGGCCCCACACAATCGGAATCTGTCCTCCGTGGGGCAGCAACGACGCTCCATCGCTGTGATGAAAATCCAACCCCAGCTGCGGTAGCTGTGCCTGAAAAATCAGAAGCGCCAAAGCGTTCACAAAACCGCTGAGAACCCCTTGGGGGACGAAGCGCATTTGATAGGCGAGTCTCAAGTAACCCCAGAGGATCTGGAGGACGCCAGTGACCAACCCTGCAACCATCAGGTACTGCACGCCAAGCCCGGGACCGCGAGCTTCACCGGTGGCGACGAGGCCCGTCATCAACAGAGCCGTGGAGCCTGTTGCAGACGTGATCATGGCCATCCGACCACCCACGACAGCGATCGTGAGTGAAAGGCAGAACGCTCCGAATAGGCCCACTTTCGGATCGACGCCAGCGATTCCTGAAAAAGCAATCGCCTCAGGAATCATGGCGAAGGCCACGACCAGTCCTGAGAGAAGGTCCTTGCTCGGGTTCGCAAACCACTGGTTCAGCACGGACGGGCTGGATCGCTGGGCCATCACCGGATTCCATCGGCAGCCGCGACCGTAGAACACGAGATATCCCTTCAGATGCCTAAACGTCCTGCCTGTCCGATTCCGTGCTCTGCGATCGGCTCAAAGGGCAGAACGCTTGATCCAATGGCCGTCGACGTCGTCGGTGACGTGCCTCCGAGTCGTCTTGACGATCGGGTGGTTGCGTCTGTCTGGTCACACGCTTTGCGCATGACGGCATGGTGTTCCTGGTAGTTGAGGGCAGGCGTTTGTCAGCAACATTTAGATAGAAATGAGAACCATTCTTGTATTGAACTTCTTGGATTTGACTGATGAATCAAATGTCACTAGAGTTAAGAGTGTTATTGCAAGTTGGTTGTGACAAAAGCCAAATGTGCGTGCACTAAATGTTCATGTGAGGTCGAAGAGTCGAGTGCTGTTTCGCTCAATGGACAGCTCTTCTGCTCTAAGCCATGTTCCACGGGTCATGTCAATAACGAGCCCTGTCATGGCAGTGGTTCTTGTGGCTGCACCTGCGGGGATTGAGGCTTTCCCAATTAATACGATAAAAGCTTAAATATTTAGGGTTGGTTTAATAGCCTTTGTCAATTGCTCAGCGGAGTTGATTGTATTGGATTGATTCCTTTTTTATCTATATACTCGTGGATATGGCGCTATTTTGATACATGCGCAATTGATTCCGCCAGGAATCACCCTTGAGCAGTAAGGCCTAAAGCATGAAATATGCGTTGTATATTGCTATTAGAGGCGAGAAAGGTCCCATTGCTCGATTGATTGAGTTTTGCGGGTGAGGCTCAGTCTTCTCTTTGNATCATTCAATTCATTGTCAATGCATTGGATTAGAGGCAAAAAATATGCTTTAGGCTCNCNTCGAGCTNCCTGANNNTGGCNCTAGAGAAGNNTCNAGCATTCAACCTGCTTNTTACGATGCATTCGATAGTGATTATTGATGCTTAGTTTGACTCAATGGCAGATACCTTTAAATTGCCTATTCNGAGATGANCCATGGGNAAGGAAGANGTTCTTGCTCAGATTATTGATTTAGCAGAAAAAGCTAGCGATGAGATAGCTAAAGAGTATTTGCTGGCTGAAGCTGATAGNNTTATCAGCCAAATGGAGAGTGGAGAGTTTTCCTTAGATTTTCTCTTTTTGCTTGGAGAGAGGATGGAGTATGAAGGTCTGAGGGTATTNGATTAGGTATAGGTGATATGACTGATGCTTGATCATTTGTAGTNATAGATCNCCTTGAGGNCTTTTGGCTGAGAACGATGTCTTNTCTGNNCAAGCTAGAANAGCACTTTTTAGCAGTNNACCGCAGCGATAAAGGGCNTGATATTTCTGATTAAAAGAATGCTAGAGGAAGAGGTTCCCATGCATTGATCGATTTCTGCCTGTGCGTTTTTCTTATGCCAGTTCATTTTGATAGGTCTGTTCGACCAAGACCCTGAACAGCTCTTGTTTTTTGTATTCAAGGAACTCCTGCTCTTCAGCAGGGCCACCCGNCCAATTTTTGAGGGCATCGCAGGTGGTTTTGAATTCAAGCTTGAGAGCTTGTAAGTCGAGGTTGAACGTCGCGACGATGTCGTTTGGCATGGACAGCTAGCTATGCACTGATCCAATTATTACAAGATCATAAACTTGCTTGACGTATCGGCTGCTACTGCTANTNGCTTATCATTCTTTTGTTGGTATCGCGAGTTGTGCGAGGTGTGGGTACCTCCATCGCCAATCCAAGTGAAATTTAGCGATGGTAATNCGGTCGTTCAATTCTTATTTCGATGACCAACGAAATTCGTAACTGGGCAGTCGTTGCAGCAGCAATGGAGGCTCAAGGAGCAATTCACAGCGAGATGTACAAGCGAGCNAAAGCCATGGCAAATGGCCAAGCTGATCCAATGCCAACTAGCTTCCCTGCCGCTCCTCAGAGCATCTCTGTTGCCTGAGACAAGCTTCATCGCCCTCGCNACCGCGGGGGCTTTTTTGTGCTGACCTGGTTCTGCACTATCTCGGTGGAGACAACTTTGTGATGTCTTCGTTGAAGAGTGAGATGCNGTTGTTGTTCTCAGNGCTCTTCACTGCAGTGCCGAACAAGGAAGGAAAATTTTTTAATTGCCTGCTCACTCATCTGATCTGATNTTTTAAAAATCAACTTTCCAGATAGNTGTCAGTTATTTGTTGATTACAACGCCGGTAGGTTGCCATCGGGGTCAACTTCTTTTTTTAGTTTTTTTAGGTCTGGCAACCAGTTTTCGAATGCCTTCGAAAGTTCTCGTTCGTGCCACGGCAAGTGGTCGTGGAGTTGTGCCAGATGCACGCCAGGACAAATTGGCTCCAAGCGTCCCCAGACGGTCTCTAGCCAGTTAAGGCTGCGTTGACGAGCGTCGTTGTCATGTGCGGGCCAAGAAGCCGTAATCCATGGTTTCCAGATCGCATTTCGATGAACGAATGAGGTGGCCTCTTGAGCCAATTGAGTCGTGGCATCTCCGATCTGTTGACAAGCCAGCGTGCAACCAGGATGTGGACGCTCTTCCAACAGTGTTTGTAGAGCTGGGATCAGTTCCATCCAGCCTTGCCCGCATGCTGGGCCGAGCAAACCCACCACTTCGCTATGGCTTTTGGCTGCATTCTCGGGTGGTCTGGCCAATGCCGGCAGTTTGTGAAGTCCCTCAATGACGTCGGCTCCAGCCATCGCGTTGGCTGGTTTGTCCACCACAAGAAGCTGGATTNGATTTGGATCTCCCCAATGCCACTGCAGGCTGCTTGTGGGACCCTTCCGCTCAGCCCAGTGCATCCATTCAGGTAATTGCTGGGGATTGATTTGCAGTGATGTCACGGCCAATGGCTCCAGAGGCAGGGTGTTGATGGACACCTCAGTCACGACGCTCAGAAACGGTGCTGCTCCACAGAGGCCGCGCCACCATCTGATTTGGTCAGGACGGCTCTGTGGGTCTGGACGATGCAGTTCAAAGGGAGTTCCATTCCCCCATACCCCCTGGATCCTTCGCAGCTGATCAATCGCCAGCCCGTGCATGCGACTCAAGGGCCCCATTCCTCCGGTGAGGATGTATCCCAATCCTGGTTTGCCAGACAAGCCCGCTGGAATAGTGCGTTGGCTGGCAGCCAAATAGTCCAAGACCTGCCCAATACTGACCCCTGCTCCAACCGTCACGAGGTTTCGATCAGGCGAGAGGTTCAGTGTTTGAAAGCCAGGGCGCAGGTCAAGACTCCATTGATCAGGCCTGGCGCAGGTGGATGTCGTCCCACCGCTGCAGATCCGAATGGGGCGTTGCCGCGACCACTCCTTGATGCAACGCGGGAGGGTGTTTTGGTCCGGAGCCAGACGTCCGGCAATAGCGGCATCCGCAGCCTGTGGATTGAACAGCTCTCGCATCCCTTCTCACTACCCGTCCAAGCGAATAGGGTCAAGCCTGTGCATCGAATGACGCAACGCTTTGGTTGATTTCAATGCGCGATCGGCCAACGAACGGCTGGGTGTCCTGATCTGCGGCCATGGCAGCCGAAACCGTTTGGCTGTTGAGGAGTTTGCTCAGATGGTCGAGGCGTTACGCCCTCGTCTGGCCCCGCTTCCGGTTGAACACGGCTACCTCGAGTTTGCTCGACCGGTCTTGAGAGAGGGTCTCGATGCGCTTCGCGCCCAGGGGGTTGATCGCATTCTTGCGATCCCAGCGATGTTGTTTGCTGCCGGACACGCCAAGAACGACATCCCATCTGTTCTGAATACGTATACGGCTGAAACTGGTCTTCCGATCGATTACGGGCGGGAGCTCGGTGTTGATCGTCTGATGGTGGCGGCAGCGGGTGCCCGCATTCAAGAGGCCTTAGACAGCGCGGGAGATGAGATTCCGCTCTCTGAGACGTTGTTGGTCGTCGTGGGTCGAGGGTCCTCGGATCCAGATGCCAACTCCAATGTGGCCAAAGTGACTCGGATGCTTGTCGAGGGCTTCGGATTCGGCTGGGGCGAAACCGTGTTTTCAGGAGTGACCTTTCCACTGGTTGAACCTGGCCTGAGACATTTGGTCCGTTTGGGCTTCCGCCGAGTGGTGGTCGCTCCGTACTTTCTCTTTTCAGGTGTGTTGGTCAGTCGGATTCGCCAGCACACCGAACGCGTCGCCGAGGATCACCCCTCCATTGAATTCCTGTCCGCTGGCTATTTGGGTGATCACCCCAAGGTGGTGGAGACGTTCCGAGAGCGGGTTGACGAGGTCATTCGCGGGGATACAGCCATGAATTGCTCGCTGTGCAAATACCGGGCTCAGGTGCTTGGCTTTGAGCAAGACGTCGGACGTGCTCAGGAGAGTCATCACCATCATGTGGAGGGGCTGGCCGAAAGCTGCACGCTCTGCGAGTTGGAGTGCACGGGAGCGTGTCAGCCCGATGGCATCCCGATCCCTATGCACCATCACGGGGACCATGACCACAGCGGGCATAACCATGACCATGGTCACCACCATCCGGTGTATCCCCACGCAGATCATCCTTTAGGACCACGCAGCTTGGGATCTTCTGATTCGCTTCGGACTCCTTGAGAAATTCCATCGGTTTGAGTGCCATCCGCTGCCGGATCTCAACTTTGACGTGATGGATTTCAGATTGATCAGGTTTTCTGATCTGTTGAGAACTCTCAGGGTTTTAGCTTTTTTTCCACAGACCTGAGGGGTTCATTCCACAGGCTGTTTGTCAGATCTCCTCATTTTCTGGGCTCGTTGTGGGGAAGCGATTGGTTCCAGGCAAGCGGTTGACAAGCAACGTCGANNAGATCTCTTGCGCATTCCGNAGCATGNTGCACCCGGTCAAGCCCCTGCAACAACTGGAATCTCAGTTTGTCTCAGCTCGTTTTTGCTTCCGTGCGGCGTTTTTGACGGGAGCCAGCTTCATGTGGCTTTCTTNTCTCAAGCAATCCCCAACGACATGCCNCCGGATCGGAANCACCTTGAGCGATGNCATGACATTGGCTCTGGNTTGAGCGGAGCTCAAACCCTGTCCACTTACGTGAGCATGGAAGCCGAGGTGCCTGAGGTGCTGTACCGNGGCATGAAGGATTTCATCGGCACNCATCCCCATTGGGATCAGTACCGCGTGATGAGTTCTGCTCTGGCCCATTTCTTGTTCCAGAACGGATGTGAAGATCGGGCCGTGACCGAGCGCTATCTCGANGATCTGTTTATCCAGCCTGAGAGTTGATGAGCTGCTGACAGGCGCGACGCGTAATCGCCATCATTGTNAGGGTNGGACTTTGCCAAGCGGACGTAGGCCAGCAGGCTCCATCCACCACCAAGACGTTTGGGCACTGCCAAAGTCGATTCCAGGGGTCCACAACACTGAATTCAGCGTTGGTGCCCATCGCAGCTCCACCCACTTCGTGGATGTAATACCCAGGAGGTGGGGCCGATTCTGAGAGGGCGACAGCTCCGCTCAGGATGGGTTCGATGAGAGGGATCCGAAATAAGTCTTTGATGGGTAGAGCGATGCCTCCNGCGGCCTCGATGCAGGCCTTCATGGTGCTGCGCATGTGACGCACCATGGCCTGCTCATTGGTGCGCCATCGGCAGGCGATGTANGGCACGGCCATNCCCCANCGNTCGCGCTTAGCGCTGAGGCTCACACAGTTCTTTGGATTGGGCAGCACTTCCCCATGACCGATCAGGAACCCAGTACTGCTGTTGCGTTGTCGTTTCAANAGCTCTGGTGGATCGAAGCGTCCGATGCCTCCCCAGAGTCCATATCCACCGAGGAAGTCGGCATTGTGAAGGTGACGACCGAAGGGGATGAAAAAGCTTCCAGCTCCACTGAGTGCCGGTTGTGGAGTGTTGGATTCACCCGGCATCGCGAAGAACTGCGATGTCGAGACGTGATCCATCAAGCGCTGTCCAAGTCGTCCTGAGACATCACGCAAGCCGTATTGCATGGAGCGCAACAGCATGGACACGCTCTGGATGGTGGAACCGCAGAGCACAACATGGGTTGCTTTGAACTCTTTTCTGGAGCCATCGCTTTGATCAACGGCGACGACACCGCTCGCATGGCTTCCACTTGGAGCGATCAACAGCCGCTCCACTTTGTGGTCGCTCAGTAGGTTCACCAGACCACTGGACAGAGCTTGTTTCAGCGAACTGCCGCGGCTGCTTGATCGTGGCCAGGCACCGTCCTGTTCNGGATTNTGTGGAGCAAAACCGCGTGAGTGGATGACGTCGTACCCCAGTTGTGCATGCACGTTGTCGGCAAACCGTTCTTCGGCTCGTGTGAAGGGCAACGGCTCCAAACCGTTCCCATCCGGGAGATGTGGAATCTGATCCTGGCCCGCGTGGATGCCCAATTCGTGCTCCAGAGCGTCGTAATGATCGGCGAGATCCGACGAAGCAATGGGCCACGCGTTGATGTCTTCTCCGGTGTTCAATCCTGAGAAGTCTTCATCCGATAAGCGCAGTGTGATTCCTCCCCAAGTGAGGCTGCGGCCTCCGATTTGATGTCCTTGGGTCCATAAAAAGGGTTGATCTTTCGGATGGTCATATGGATGAAGACGTTCATCCACATACAGCTCAGGATTGTTTTTCCAGTACCCCGGATGTTGGGCTTGGCGTTGATGCCGTCCACTGCTGATTCCATGGAGACGTCCGATCGTGTTTCTGAGCTCTCCAGGAAATGTTTGCTCCGCTGTTAGCGCTCGACCGGCCTCGATCACCAACACTCTGCAACCACCNTGGCTCAGGGTCATTGCCGCGATGCCGCCGGTTGCACCGGATCCGACAACGATCACATCCCAGCGAGCGTTTGCTTCGATCGATGGCTCATTCATTGCTGCATATTCTCAGAGATCCGTCACAGCCGTTCTGGTGTTCTTCCATCAAACTGATGCGAGGAACCACCGATGGGCTGATCTTGAAAGAAATCCGTGGCGTTTTGTTCCCTTTGCTGGTTTGTCTCTTGCTGTTTGGTGTTGCACAACCGTCGTTGGCTTGTGTCGAAGGTTTGGCCTGGGGGATGACGTTGGATCAAGTCAAAGCTCATCTTGGGGAAACGCAATCAACAGGTGATAGCCAGCGTCAGCGATACATCGCCCATGATGTGAAGCTGGACCAAATCCCTGTCTCTCAGGTGATGTTTGANCTCGATCAAGATNNGGGCCTTCGCTCACTGGCCTACGAGTTCAACGTGGATGACATGACGGAGGTTTTGGCCAGCCTGCGGGCTCGCCATGGTCAGCCAGTGAGTACCAGCATCGAAGACAAACGCCACACAGAGCAACTNTGGGTTTGGAATACGGGTGACGATCTCATNACNGCAGTGAAAAGCGATTCGGCTAATCGCCAACAATTTTTGATTTCNTACCGGCCTAGTCGTTTACGTCCGGAGATGCTCTGATTGCGTTGTTGGTTCAGCCAATTTGTTGTNTTTATTGATTGCTTGCTCACTTCTTCTGACAGATTGAAAAGCAATAAAAAAGGGACTGTTTANAGTCCCTTTTTTANTCTGATTTGGTGGCGGGGGGGAGATTTGAACTCCCGACCTTCGGGTTATGAGGGCGAAGTATTTCTTTATAATCCCCTGGTATAACTGGGCCGGTCTAGTCGAGTGTCCCTATAGAGTCCCAGTGACACGGGCCCCCTCCCCATCTCAACGGGACTTCACATAACAGGGTTCCCAGATCAGAACGGAAAGGCTCGGAACATTGACTCGAAGTGATTTCACAGCTCACCATGGCTCAGCCCACCTACTACGACTTAGCCGGCAACGTCGTCGAGTTTTACCACCCAGCCGACGCTT